>DATJYW010000275.1:0-7513 GCA_035499435.1 Candidatus Acidiferrales bacterium
GCATCCGCTGCGCGCCGCGCGCATTGCTTTCATGCACACCTGGCAGAACACGCAGGCGGAAGGCTGGTGGCGGCTGGAGTTCGACCGCCTCAAAGTGCCCTACGCCTATTTCAGCACGCAGAAGGTGGCCGCCGACGCCGACCTTCGCTCCAAGTACGACGTGATCGTGTTCGCGCCGGGCGGCGGGCGCGGCAATCCGCAGAGCATCGTAACCGGAATGCCGATGTACGGGAATCCGCTGCCGTGGAAGGTGACGACGGAGACCCCCAATCTCGCGCACACCGACGAGACGGACGATATGCGTCCCGGGCTGGGCTGGCCGGGCGTCGAGCACTTGCAAGAGTTCGTGCGCAAGGGCGGGCTGCTGATCACGGCCAACGACACCACGAATTTCGCGGTCACCTTCGGCTTCACGCCGGGGGTGTCGATCTCGCCGGCGCAGCGCCTGAAAGTGACGGGCTCGGGGCTGCGCTCCAAAATGGTGGACGCCGCCAGTCCGATTGCTTATGGCTACAACGACAACCTGGCGATCTTCGCATCCAACCCACCGATTTTCGGCTTGACCAATGTCGTGGGCGGGGGAGGCGGCCGGCGCGGCGCCACCGATGAGCGCGAGCGGCCCACGGGACGCGGCACGGCGGACGACCCCGATCTTCCGCAAGGCCGCACACCGGTCGAGGCGCCGGAAGAACCGCACGCCGAGGTCTGGGAGGCGACGCCGCTGACCAGCGAGCAGATGCGCAATCCGGTCGGCGTGATTCCGCCCGCCATGCGTCCGCGAGTCGTGCTGCGCTACGCCAACAACAATGAGCTGCTGGTTACCGGACTTTTGGATCAAGGGGCGGAGCTGGCCCAGCATGCCGCGGTGATCGACTCGCCCTTCGGCGACGGCCACGTGGTGCTGTTCAGCAATAATCCGTTCTGGCGCGCGGAAACCAAGGGCAGCTACTTCCTGGTGTTCAACGCGATCCTCAACTTCGATAACTTGAACGCGGGTAGAAAGCTCGCGGATCGATAAAGGTGATTCACAGTACCTTGCGCCGGGCTTAATTCACCCATAATATTGTTTCACCGAGAAAGTCCACGAAGACGTTGGCAAACCTGGAGGTGATTTGTGCGGAGAAGAGTCGTGGTCTGCCCGATTATGAGCGCCATATTCATCCACTTGCTATGCGCGCAGGTCGATGTTCTGACCCAGCATGGCAACAATGCCCGAACCGGCGCGAACCTCAACGAGAAACAACTCACCGTCGCCCATGTGAATAACAACGAATTCGGGAAACTCGCGTATCGCATTGTAGATGGCAATATCTACGCACAGCCGCTGATTGTCACGAACGCGAAAGACCCGAGTGGGGCCGCGAAGACGATGGCCGTCGTGGCGACGGAAAACAACAGCGTGTATTCGTTCAACGCGGAGGATACGAATCAGGCATCCACGACCGCGCAGATCTGGCAGAGGAATCTCGGCCCGTCGATCGATTACCAGACGATGTATAGCGACATCGGCAAACCGGATTGTACGGATATCACGCTTCAGATCGGCATCACGGGAACACCAGCGATTGCGCTCACCGGAGGCTCACCCCGGACGGGCGTGGTTTGGGTTACCGCGAAGACGAAGCCGGGGAGCCAGTATGCGTATACGCTTCATGCGCTCGATCTCGCGACGGGCAACCTCGTGAGCAGTACGCCCATCCAGGGACAGGTGAATGGGCAAGGCCTGGGATCGACCGGTACAGGCGCGTCGGCTACGATCGCATTCAATCCGAAGTACCAGTTGAACCGGCCCGGCCTTCTGTTGTCGGGGAATCTCCTTTACATCGCCTTCGGCGGACACTGCGATGCCGGTCCTTATCACGGATGGGTGTTCGCCTATGATGTTTCGAATCCGAAAGCGCCGAAAAATGTCGGCGTGTTCTGCACGACCTTGAATGGTAAGGGACCGCTCGATCCTCAACGGCGCGTTTACATCGAAGGGATGGGGGGAATCTGGATGTCCGGCCAGGGGCCTGCGACCGACGACAACGGGAACGTGTTTCTGACCACCGGCAACGGCACCTACAACGGCACCACCGACTATGGCGACAGCGTTGTGAAACTGAAGGTGGGTGGAGGCGGGTTGCGAATCCTGGACTGGTTCACGCCGGCAAACCAGGATCTGCTCAAGGACAAGGATTACGATCTGGGGTCCGGCGGGATCGCCCTGGTTCCAAACTCGCACCTGGCGGTCACCGGCGGGAAAGAGGGGCGCATGTACCTGCTCGACCAGGCCAACCTGGGCAAGGGAACGAAGCCCTCGTTGCATTCTTTTCAGGTGACACCGGATCCGGTGCCGGCAAATTTTGTCGGGTACAACATTCACGGGGCGCCCGTGATCTGGCCGCGAAACGGCGAGATGTTCGTGTATGTCATGGGGGAAGAGGATCGACTGAAGCAATTCCGGCTGATCCCGGATACCGCACCCGGAGGAGCCGGATGGAAATTCGAGTCGGATGCGCCTTTCAAAATGAGCCAGGAGGTAGCGCCGTACCCGGGATATCCGAACCCTCCGGTGTATTCGCCGACGAGGGCCGATTCCACCTGGATGCCGGGAGGCTTTCTGACATTGTCCGCGAATGGTGCCACGGATGGCACCGGCATCGTTTGGGTGAACATGCCGTTTGAGGCAAACGCGAATCCTCGAGTGGTGCGCGGCGTGCTTCGCGCGTTTGATGCGACCGACGTTTCGAAGGGAGAGATCTGGGACAGTCAGGGCACGGGCCGAAACAACGACAGCCTCGGGCAATTTGCGAAATTTTGTCCGCCCACGGTTGCCAACGGGAAAGTCTATGTAGCGACCTTCCAGCAGGAGACGGTGCTGCCGACCGGCACGCACATCAAGGCGAACATTGGGGATCAGCCCGCGCTGGTCATTTACGGCCTTCTCGGGGCTGGCCACTGATGACGCCCAAGCTATTGTTGCAGGCGTTTTACAAGCGGGGGAAGTATGTCGCCTTGCCTTCGCCCGCGGATCCCAACGATGGACCCGGCGTCGACTGGTGGTGGGATCATCTCGCGAAGCAGGCGGATGTTTTGGCGAAGCACGGATTCACCGGCGTGTGGCTGCCTCCCGTCACCAAGGCCCAGCAGGGTCACAGCGAGGCTGCGCTGGGGTACAGCGTCTACGACGATTACGATCTGGGTTGGAAAAACCAGAAAGGAACCGTCCACACCAGGTACGGCGATCGGGAACAACTCACGCGCTGCGCGGCGATCCTGCGGGCCAACGGGTTGGACATCTATTTGGATCTCCAGTTGAATCATCGGAAGGGCGGCTCAGGCGACGACGAGATGACGTTCGAGTATCTGGACGCATCCGGAAACAAGGGCGGCGGGCGCTTTCCGAAGAACGCACAGTCCTTTCATTCGCGTTACCCGGCCGGCGCGGTCCCTGCCGGGTTTCATCCGGACATTCCGCAGGATCCGCATGTGCCTGACGGCATCGGAGAACTACAGATGGGCTCGAAAGTCTATTTCGGGCCCGATCTGGCGCACATTAACGCGAAGCCGCCGGGGTACGTTCTGCGGAATCTGAATGCAGCGGTACAGTGGCAGAGCAGGGCAATCAACGCGCAGGGCTACCGGCTGGATCACGTCCAGGGAATCTCGACCGACTACCTGAAACAGTTGCTCGAGATCGATCCGCTACACGGCAAGTTCGCCGTGGGCGAGTACTGGGATGGCTCGAGCGCGCACGTTAAGGACTGGATTCAGAATCCGGCGTGGATGAATGGCCGTACGAGCGCTTTCGACTTCCCGTTGTACTTCACGCTCCTGGCCATGTCCAACGATGCGGCGTTCAACATGGCGAATCTGGACCATGCGGGGCTCGCCGGCGCCGATCCGATGCACGCGGTGACGTTCGTGGAGAATCACGATACCGAGTCGCGGCGGGACCTGGTTCCGAAGAATATTCAGCCTGAAGACAAGCCGCTGGCTTATGCCTATATCCTGACGTCGGAAGGGCTGCCGTGTGTCTTCTACAAGGACTACAGCACGGACCCGGGATGTCTGGGCAATCGGCTGCAAGGCGTGATCGTCAACCTGATGTGGATTCACCAGAACATTGCGCAGGGACCGACGCTGCAACGCTGGAAGGATGGGGGTGTCTTCGCTTTCGAGCGGCTGGCTGGGGCGCATCTCCTGGTTGGCCTGAACAAGGACAAGCAGAGTGGCCGGCCGATTCACGTGGCCACTGGTTTTCCGCCCGGAAGTCTGCTGCACGACTATTCCGGACACGCTCCCGATGTCCGCACTGGCGGCGACGGCACGGTGACGCTGAACCTGCCGCGGAATGCGGATGGACTCGGATACGTCTGCTACTCGGTTGCGGGAATCTCCGGCGGATTTGCGACGACGCCTTCGCCGACCCTGCAAGTGTTTGAGGGCGCACAAGACCTCGACCTGCGCCCGGCAGAAAGCGGCATTACCGTCAAGATTTTTCGGGTTTGGGTCGAAGCGGGGACGCAGGTTTCCGCCGGCTTGACCTTCGATACGACGGGGTGGAGCGGGGCGGCAGCTTTGATTCTGAGCGTGGCAGGACCTGACGGTGCGATTGCCGCGTCGAAGACGTTCTCGAATACGGGATCGGGCGAGACTCTGACTTTCTTTTCGGGGACACAGGGTTGGTATCAGTTCAAGGTGCTGCTGCAAGGAGCTGCGGCAGGAGTCAAAACTGCTTATGGCTTGTCGTTGAGTTACCAGGCGCCGCCGAAGCTGGTCTAACTGACTAATGCGCCGCGTAGTCGTTGTATAAGTCCGCGACCTTGCCGGTTTCGGCATCCCCGGGATGCACCACGACGCGCCAGCGGAAGGTGAGATGGTCTCCTTTCGCGACCTTCCATTGGCTCTCTTCCTGCTTGTCGTCGAAAGCGGCGCGACCGAAGGGATTCAGTGCGAACAGGCCGTAGTCGCGGGTGTGCCAGTAGGTGGGGTGGCGCGGATTGCTGGGGTGATCGAACATGGCCACGCCGAGGCGCTCACCGTCGAGTTCCGCGGTGTAGTCGACCCAGTTGGAACGCTTGCCCCAGACGTTCTTCATGGTGGCGCGTCCGTCGGCGTCCACCATGCGGCCGCCCTTGCGCTCGGTGAAGGGCTCGGCCAGGCGGATGGCGAAGGCGCCTTCCTTGGTGTCGCCGAAGGTCACGTCCTGCGCGGGGGTGAGCGTGATGTGAAAATCGATGGTGCGGAGCTTTGAATCGCCGCTGAAGGTCATCTCGCGCGTCTCCACCAAAAGCACTTTGCCTTCCGGATCGCGCCACTCGATGGTGGCCGTAAGCACACCGTTCTTCCAACCCTGATTGGTCACCACCTCGCGGCCCATATGCGGCTTGGTATACGACGGATGATTCTCCCAGAGCTTGGTGCCGTTCACGTCGTCGTAGGAAAACCACAGGCCGGTGTGATGCAGGTGGTCGCGGCTCTCGCCGGGAATTTCCTGCATGGGAAATCCGCGCGTCACGATCTTACCCGAGGCCGAGCGCACGGGCGCCAGATACGGCTTGCCGACTTCCGCGCCTTTGTGGAACGTGGTGAACGGCTTGCCATCGATGGTGATGCTGCCGTCGTCCGTATACCGGACTTGCGCCGTCAGGCATGACGCCGCGGCCAGGCAAAGCACAACTGAGAATCGCATGATAATAGCACTATATGCCATTGCTTAAGTTCGCGGCCGCGGCGTTGGCGGCGGTGGTGTTTGTGGGACCGGCTTCAGCCGGTCCGGGACAGGCTGAAGCGTGTCCCACACTGCGCATCGAACCGACCGCGGGCGGCTCCATCTTCTATATCAAGAACACGTCGGCGCAGGCGCTGACAGCGTACCTCATCGAGCTGGTCGACTATCCCGGCAGCTCGTTCTCCTACTGGCAGGACGTTCCCGACGCGGCGCCGGTCGCGCCCGGCGCCGAGGTCCGCAAGAACATCTCCAACATGACGGTGGGCGCCGTGCCCGATTACGTCAAGATGCAAGCTGCGATCTACGCCGACGGCAGCACGGCCTGCATTCCCGAGAAGGTCACGCAACTGATGGAGCGCCGCCGCGCCACCCTTGCGGCGGTACGGGAGCTGATCGGACGGTTCGAGAAGGCCCAATCGAAAGATGCCGTAGCCGCCGATCTGAAGCAATGGTCCGACTCGTTGCCGCAGCTCAGCAAAGTGGCCGCGCGGTCGCAGGCCGGCATCAATCAGGACGCCACCCGGCTGATGATTCGGAAGGCCGCCTCACGGCTGGAGAGCGAACCGGCAGACCAGGTGCTCGCCGAGCTGCGCGCGCTCGAACGCGCCATGGCTGCGAGCAAGCCGGCGCTCTAGCCGTGGCGGTCGCGATACGGCCCATGACCCGTGATGATATTCCGGGCGGGCTCCGGCTTTCGCAGGCAGCCGGCTGGAACCAGCTCGAAGAGGACTGGCGCCTGGCGATCGACGCTCCGAGCAAGAGCTGGGTCGCCGAGCGGAACGGCGCCATAATTGGCACCTCCGCCCTGGTGCGCTACGGATCGCTGGCGTGGGTGGCGATGATGCTGGTCGATCCCGCGGAGCGCCGGACCGGGCTGGGCACGCGGCTGCTCGCCGAAGCGCTGGCCGCGAGCAGCGGGGCTGATTGCGTCGGGCTGGATGCGACACCTGCGGGGGAGCCGCTCTATCGGAGGGCGGGCTTTACCGATGGCTACACGCTGATGCGAGCCAAGATCACGGTGGATGCTGCCCGACTCGACGGGACCGGGAAGGCACGGCCGATGCAGGCGGCGGATCTCGAAGCGGCGTGCCGCATGGACCACGAATCGATTGGCGCGGACCGCGGACGGCTGCTGGGGTCGCTGTTCGAGCGCGCGCCCGAATGCGCCTGGATCGTGCCGGGCCGCGGGTTCTGCTTCGGCCGCCCGGGATCCCGGTATCGCCAGCTTGGTCCGATTGTCGCTGAGGACCAGGGCACAGCTCGCGATCTGCTGGCATCGTGCCTGGCGCGGCTTGCCGGGCGCACATTCGCAATCGACGTACCGCGAGCGGACGACGCATGGCTTGCCTGGCTGGGCGACGTCGGGTTTATCGAAGAACGGCCGTTCCTGCGTATGTTTCTGCGGGGCGGCCTGCCAGCGAGGCGGTTGTACGCCATTTGCGGCCCGGAGTTCGCATGATCCACACCCTGTTCGAACTGGAAGAAGCGCTGTCGCGGCCGAGCGAGGCCGATGTCGAAGCGCTGCGCCGCATCGAGGGCGATATCCTTATTCTCGGCGCGGGCGGCAAGATGGGTCCGTCGCTCGCGAGACTCTGCCAACGTGCGGCGGGCAACTCGCGGCGCGTGATTGCCGTGTCACGGCGCGCCATCGAGGTGCCCGGCGTCGAGCCGGTCGCCTGCGACCTGCTGGACCGCGAGGCGGTCTCGCGCCTGCCGCGCTGTCCCAACGTTCTCTATCTCGCCGGGCGAAAATTCGGGTCCACGGGTGCTCCCGAATTGACCTGGGCCATGAATACG
>DATJYW010000276.1:0-33700 GCA_035499435.1 Candidatus Acidiferrales bacterium
GACCACCACTGGTTGCGGCCCAGGCGCGACATTGGAGGGCACCTGTGCGTTCACCTGGGTGGGGCTGACATAGTCGATGAAAGCGGATTGCCCGCCGATGGTGACCGTGGTGGCTCCGAGCGCAGTCGGCGCCGCATTACCCTTGAAATCCGAGGAAGCCCAGGTTTGGGAAGCGACGTTGGCCAGGTTTGTGCCGTAGATCTCCATCCACGTGGCGGGCGCGAGGGCGGAAAAGCCGCCATAGGAACTGGCGCTGATCACCGATCGAACGACCGGGGTGGCGTCGAAGGTGCCGTGGACGACCCCGCTGATGACCGCGCCGGGTGTGAGGCCCACCTGACCAATGCTGCATGGGGAGACCGATGTGCCCGAGCACGCCGCCGACAAATCGTAAAAGAAGGTAAAGCTATTCGAGAGGAACGTGACGGTGGCGCCGGTACTTTCAGTGAGCGAGACGGTGGCAGAGCCGGACGAGCCTGCTGTCAGGCCAAGGGTGACGGTATCGGCGCCCGGGCTGGTGGAAGTGGCGGTAAACGGAGAGGCTCCACTGCCGGGGTAAGTGAACACAATCGATATCGTTCCGCCGCCGCCAACGCCGGTGTAAGGAGCGCTCACAGTGCACTTTGTGTTAGTGCCGTCGAAAGCGCACTTGCCCCAATCGAGGCGGCTCTTGCCCACTCCGTTGGTGCCGCCGAGGCCGGTCAGAGTGACCGCCTGACTACTATTGGTGTAGCTGGCGGTTTGGGCCTGAAGCAGCGGGTGGAACACCGACAGGAAAAATAATGTGGAAGTAACGAGGATTTTCATGCCTGGAGAAGATCCTCACATCGTACTTGGCTGAGTGGGGTCAAAGCAATGGCTGTCGCACGGATCAGTACTAGGACGGAGCAGGCGGACAGGCTGAAATGTTTTTTTCATTTCCGCTTATCTGAGCAGGCACTCATTGGAGGAAGAGCAACATGTCCACCTATCGATTTTTTCGCGACAGCCTGATCGTGGACGACTCGCTGTTCGCACGTCTCGGCAACGCGGGAATCGTTCCGGCACCCGGCGATACGCTGGTGCTGGGCGCGGCCCACTGCATCCTGTCCAGCCTCTCGCCGGCTTTCAACTACACCATTCTGGCCGATACGCTGACACCGAGTCCGGTGGTCAGCGTGAATGCAGTGAGTGTACCGGCGCCGACGGTGAGTGTGATCGCGAACACGATCGCGGGGCCGTTCCGGCTCGTCGTTACCGGAGCGCCCGGCACGCCCGGCGCGCCGGGAAACAAGGGCGAGGACGGCGGCACCGTGATCGTCAACGGCAAACCGGTGCAACTCCCCGGCGAGGACGGCGGACCGGGCCAGAACGGCGGACCGGGCAACGCCGGCGGAAGCCTGCTGATCCGGTACGGAAACGCTGCCACTGCGCCGACGGCCGCGGCGCCGGGGGGCGCAGGAGGCAAGGGCGGAGCCGGGGGAGCGGGCGGGAAAGGGAAGCCGCCCGGCAAGAAAGGCGCCAACGGCCGAAATGGAGCGCAGGGTCCAGCCGGAACCGCGATCATCTTCCACGCTCCGGCAGACCAGGTGCTGTCGGGCCTGAATCCCGATTTCGCGGTCGGATGGTCCGACTACCGCACCGACGTGGGCGAGTATCTCTTCCGCCGTTTTGACGCCAACAACCAGCTTCTGGCATTGGCCGAATTCAACGCCGCGATCGAACTCAACCCGGCCAACACGCGCGCCGTCACGCTGCGCAACCGTATCCTGGCGCAACAGACGCCGGGCGGAAGGGCGCGCGACCTCGACATGGCCCCCGACTACAAGGACGTTTCCGAAGGACTGTTGGGAGAAACGCAGTTGGTGCTGTCGGAGTTTCTCGCGCTACAGGGGACGGCGACAGAGGACGAGATTGCCGCGGCCACCAAGGACCAGTTGAGCCTGGTGCTGCAGCAACTCGCCGACCGCCTGCACGAGGCCAATCTCGACGCCGTCAGCGCCGCCGACGGAGTAAAGGTGGCGGACGCGGACGCAAGCGCCATCCAGGATCAGGCCAGCGCGCTGCAACAGGAGGTCACCGACCTGCAGAGCCACTCGCTCAGCCTGACCGACTTAGTAACTACCGTAGGCGCGGCGGCAGGAGCCATCACCGGACTGGCCACCGGCATCGGCGCGCTGGTTTCGATACCGGGCGCCCTGGCGGCGTCGGATAACCCTCAATCCGGGCTTACGAAAGTGCTCAAGTTTCTCGCCGACGGTAAGTCCTTTTGGGATACGAAGGGCATCGGCGGCGACCTGACGGACCTGCTCAAAGGGGGCGGCGACGCGCTCACGAATTTCACCAAGGTGTACCAGGAGCTGAGCGGCTCCTCGAACGATGCCACGGTCAAGCAGCTCATGCTGCAAATCGCCACGCTCAACCTGCAGTACATGGTGGCCAACCTGCGCCGCCAGCAGGCGCGCGACACGCTGGCCGCGGCGCAGGCGCGCGTTACCGATTACACGGCGGAAGTGCAGACCGCGAACAACCTGCTGGGCCAGTGGTCAGCCGACAAGGCGTTCCTGGATGGAGCGGTGGGAGTCATGCTGGATGTGGCCCGCAAGCTGGCGGACCTGGTGGCCGAAGACTTCTTCATTGCGCGCCGCGCGCTGGAGATCTATCAGCTCGAGGATGCTTCCAGCGTGCGGTTCGACTACGGCCGGCTGCACCCGGATCAGGACAACGACCTGCTGCCGCAACCGGTCGAGCGTGCGCAGGTGTCGCTACAGAGCGTGGCGGCCCTGCCGGCCGACATCATCACCTGGCACGACATCTTCGTCGACCTGAACGAATCGCTGAGCGCCGGCTTCGACGTGGTGCATCCGGTGGTGGAAGTGACGATTGACGACCCCGCGGTGCTGGCAAGCCTGCAGCAGGGCAAGGGCGTGCGATTCAGTGTGGGCATCGGTCCGAACCCGGCCACGGGGACGCTGCCGTCCAACGTGTTCGAACTCAAGGTGGACAACCTGGAGCTGGAACTCACGGGCGCGTCCGCCAGCGGAGCCGCCACGATGTGGATCCAGCACACCGGGCACTGGTTCATGAAGCGGCGGCCGACAGCGGACAATCCCGATCCGCAGGATGTGGAGTTCACGCTGTTCCCGCACCTGGAGGCGTTCAACTTTCAGGCGGGTACGAACGGATTGAGTGCGAAGATTCCCGCACAGCCGCAATCGAACGTCGATCCGGGGCCACCGTTCTCGTTTTGGGGACGCGGGGTCCTGGCGGATTGGCACCTGTTTACGGATAGCTCGTCGAACGCGCTCAACCTGTCGTTGCTGACCGCGATCCGGCTCACGATGGGCTGCATCGGGCTGGTCGCGCAGGGAACGCAGGCGCCGGGCACGCTTCAGTTGCGGGTGCAGGCGGTCCGGGAGCACGCGGTCGGGGCGCGGCATTGATGATGGTCCGTGCGTAATTGTGTGCTTCCGCGTCCGAAGGATTCGCGTAACCATATCCGTGGTAGGGCGTATTAGCTGAATATGAGGCACGCACTTCGTGTACTGGGCCGCGAGAAGGCGTTCGCCGCGTTCGCCGTGTTGACCCTGGCGCTGGGAATCGGCGCGGTGACCACGATCTTTTCGGTGGTGGACGGCGTATTGCTGAAGCCCCTGGCGTATCAAGAGCCGGGTCGGCTCTACGCGGCCGCGGAATCGGCGCCGCAACTGGCGGCCATTCCGAGGCTTCCGGTAAACGCGGCGCACTTTCGTTTGTGGCAGGAACAGTGCGATGCCTGCGAGAGCGGCGCGCTGGTGAATCCGGCGTCGTTCAACCTGACCGGCGGAGGCGATCCGGAACGGGTCGAGGGCGCCACGTGCACGTGGCGGCTTTTTGAAATTCTCGGCGTGGCGGCACAACTGGGCCGGACGTTCGTGGAGAGCGACGATCAACCCGGAGCCAACCAATTCGTGGTGATCAGCGACTCCCTGTGGCATCGGCGGCTGGGCGGCGATCCCGGCGCGATCGGAAGACCGATTCGCATCGACGGCGTGCCGCATGTGGTGGTGGGCGTGCTGCGGCCCGATTTCCGCTTTCCGGCGGGGGAGGGGCTTGGCCCTCTGAACCAATTCCCGAAGCATCCCGAGATTTTCAAACCGATGGGGTTCAATTGGGCAAAGCTCAGCCGGGTGGGGCAGTTCAACTTCGCGGCGGTGATCCGGCTGCGCCGGGGAGCGAATCCGGCAACAGCATCGGCGGAGATGACTGCGGCCGCGGCCGACGCGGGGCGCGAGATGAAGATCGATTTGAAGGCGCACCTGGCGCCTCTCCAGGAGCAGGTCATTGGAGGTTCGCGGGGCACATTGACGCTGCTGCTGTCGGCCGTCGGCGCGGTTTTGCTGATTGTTTGCCTCAACCTGGGAAACCTGATGCTGGTGCGTGCCAACGAGCGTGCCCGCGACGGGGCCATTCGACGGGCGCTCGGTGCCGGCGCCGGAGATTTGTTCCGGCCGGTTCTCATGGAGAGCCTGCTGATCGCGGCAGCCGGAGGGGCGCTGGGCGTGCTGCTGGCATATGCCGGAGTGAGAGTCCTGGCGGCGACGACGGCGATCGATGTCCCGCGGCTGGATGAAGTCCACGTCAGTGTGACGACGCTGCTATTCGCGCTTGTGGTGTCGGCGAGCTCCGGGATCCTGTGCGGTTTGTGGCCGGCGATCCGTATGAGCGGCGTACAGCCCGCCAAGGCGCTTCATTCCGGCTCGCGTTCGGTAACGGAAGGCGGGCCCAGACTGCGGGCTCGCGAATGGCTGGTGGGAGCGGAAGTGGCGCTGAGCACCGTGCTGCTGGTTGGGGCCGCGCTGCTCGGGCTGAGCTTCCTGCGAGTGACGAATGTGGAACGAGGCTACCAGGTGGATCATATTCTGACGGCCGACCTGACGCTACCGGGCTCCCGTTACCAGAGCGACGGCCAGCGCGCGCGTTTTCATCAACAGGCGCTGGAGAAGCTCGAGGCGACGCCGGGCGTGCGATCGGCGGCGCTGGTCAGCTCGCTGCCGCTGAAGGCTCAGGTCTGGGGGGACAGCATCAGCAGAGAAGGAGACACGCGTCCCAGGGCGGAGCGGCCGCTGGCGAATTATCGCTTTGTCAGCGAGCATTACTTCGAGAGTATGGGGATCGGGTTGCGGAGGGGAAGATTTCCGGCCGCAGCCGACCGGTCGCACAAGCTCGCCATAGTGTCCGAGAGCGCCGCACGCGCGGTTTGGCCGGGAGAGAACGCGGTCGGGAAGCGAATCCGGAACGAACCTCGGGCGGAGTGGGTCGAGGTGATCGGCGTGGTTGCCGATATCCGCACGGAGAGTCTGGAAAAGCAGCCTCCGCCGATGGTCTACGTTCCTTACTGGGACGGCGCGTACTGGCAGGGAGCGGTGTGGGGTAACGCGACCTACCTGGTGAGAACCTCGCATGATCCCGCAACGATGGCCAACGCATTCCGGAGCGCGCTGCACGAGATGGATCCGGAGCTGCCATTGGCGAACATGCTCACGATGCGGGAGGTTCTGGCGGAATCTTTGGGCCGCCGACGATTCGAGACGGTGCTGGCAGGGGTATTCGCCGGCGCGGCGCTGGTGCTGGCGTGCCTGGGGATTTACGGAGTGATCTCGTACAGCGTGGCGCGGCGGACCAACGAAATCGGGATTCGAATTGCGTTGGGCGCGCAGCCGGCGCAGGTCTCGATGCTGGTATTGAGGCAGGGAATCCGGCCGGTGTTGTATGGGCTGGCCGCGGGTGTGGCGGCGGCGCTGGCGGTGGGGCAACTCATGCGGAGCTTCTTGTTTGGGACAGGACCACGCGATCCGGCGGCGATCTCGGCGGTGGGTGTGATGCTGCTGGTGGTGGCGGGGTTGGGGTGCTGGGCGCCGGCGCGGCGGGCGTCGCGGATCGATCCGATGGCGGCGCTAAAGAACGATTAACGGGAACGCCGCGATCAGGCGCGGTGCGCGCGCGGGCAGGCCAGGAGGCCTACCCTAACAAGACGGAATATGATGGGCGAATGCCAGAATCCGCAGCCAGTACCGTCGTAGCCATCGAACTCCCGACCGGGGGCAGGCTGGTGGCTTCACCAACCTTGCAAAGGCATCAGGCCGACTGTTCGGCAGCCGCGAACCTGCAAGCGCAGATTGCGCCCTGGATCGCGGCGATGTCCTGCCAATTCCGGATCCTCAATCTGTTGAAGCCGCTGATCGAGATTGTCAAGGGACTCCCGACTCCCCCGGCGCAAGCCGTCGTGGAGTTCCTGAAGACCGCCGAGGACCTTGTTCCGTGTATGGCGGCGCCCAGCAAGGCGGCCGTCCTGCCGTTTGTCCGCGACCTGCTTTGCGTCGTGATTCAGAGCCTGAAATGTTTGCAGCACGACCTGCAGGCGATGGCGACACTGGCCAGCACGGATCCGAGTGCAGTCAGCACTTCGGAAGTGCAGAGCGTACTCGATTCCTATCAGCCGATCGTAGGCCTGCTGGAGCTGGCAGGCGGCATCTTCGGAATGGCGGGGATCCCGGCTCCACAAGCACCACAGCTTGGGCAGGGGACGGATGCCGCCTCTTTGAATGCGGATCAAGCCGCGATCGCGGACTTTATCGCCGCGTTGCAGGTTACCGCCGATGCGCTTGGGGGCTGTCGATAGGTAAAGTTCATGTCTGCTCGAATGGGACCCTGCCGCCCCAGAATTTTTCGATCAGCGGGAGGGCCTCGCTGGAAAATCCGGTGGAGAGGAACTTGCGCCGGCCGGCGTGCGAACCGTCATACTCGGGATGCCGGAGGAGATAGTCCTTCAGCGCGCGGGCGGTGGCGTCGGGCTGATGGATCATGCGCACGCCGGAGGGCAGGGCGGCGGCGAAGAGATCGGCGACCAGCGGGTAGTGGGTGCAGCCGAGAATGACACACTCTGGCGGGGCACCGAGTTGTTGCAACAGCTCGTTCACGTAGCGGTCGACGAGTGCCTGCAGGTCGCGGCGGGGCAATCCACGCTCGATGGAGCCGGCGAGGTCGGGACAGGCTTGCTGGACGACCGAGATGCCGGGACGGCGTTTGCGGATCTCGATGGGATAGCAGTCGCTCTCGACGGTGCGGCGGGTCGCGAAAACCGCGATGGTGCCGGATGACGCGATGCCGGTGGCGGCCTCGATGGTCGGCACGACGATGCCGATGACGTTGCGCGCGATGCCGTCGTCTCGGCGGCGGACGGGCAGCCACTGCTGCTGAATCCAGCGGAGCGCCACGGTGGAGGCCGTGTTGCAGGCGACGACGGCGAGGGTGCAGCCCTCCGCGAAGAGGCGCTCGAGAGCCGCGCAGGTCAGGTTCAGCACGTCGATGGGCGGCCGCACTCCGTAGGGGGCGTTGCGGTTGTCGCCGAGGTAGACGAAGTCGCGCCGGGGCAGCGCCGCGATGAGCGCACGATGCACGGTCAGGCCGCCGAAGCCACTGTCGAAGACCCCGATCATCCGAAAAGCATCTCCATTACCCAGCTTAAACTGCGGACTACAATCAAACGAGTATGGACCGACGAAGATTTCTGGCGACTGCCGGAGCCGCCGGCACGCTTCTCGCGGCACCGCAATCCGGCGATGAGGCCGGATTCACCCGGCTCTTCAACGGCAGTGCGATCGACGGGTGGAGCGTCCAGGACGGCGACGAACGTGCGTTCTATGTGGACTCCGGCGATATCGTGGTACACGAGAGCGCGGGCTACCCGACGTGGCTGCGCTCGGCGCGGCAGTACGAGAATTTCGATTTCCGCGGCGAGTTCTTCGTGAAGGGGTGGTGCGATTCGGGCATCTACATCCACGCGCCGGAGCACGGGCGGGCGATGTGGTGCGGCATGGAGGTCCACATTTTCCACCAGGTGGACCAGGCGCCGGCGCCGGAATCGATGGGCGCGATTTACCCGATCGTGCCGCCGCGGATCGTGAACGTCAAGAACAAGGGCGAATGGAATACGTTCCGCATCCTGATGGACTGGCCGCGGCTGCGGGTGTGGACCAATGGCGAGATGGTACAGGATGTGGACGTCGAAACCGTGCCGGACCTGCGCCACCGGCTGCGCGGCGGGTACCTGGGCCTGCAGTCGCTGAGCTACCCGATCCGCTTCCGCAATCTGCGGGTACGCGAGCTGCCGTCGAAGGTGGCGTGGACGCCGTTGTACGAGACGCCGGCCGACTTCGCCAAGTGGCACATCTCCGACAGCAAGCCGAATTTCCAGGCACTGGGCGGCATTCTGCACAGCGACGGCAACGGGCACTTCGCGACCAACGAAAAGTACCGCGATTTCGAGCTGCAAATGTACGTGCGGCACGAGCTGCACCACAACGGCGGCGTGATGTTCCGGACGGCGGGCACGGGGTCGCGCGGGCGGCACTACGAGATTCAGTTGCACGATGTGGAGGGCGCGCATTATCCCACGGGGTCGCTGTATTCGGTGAAGCGCGGGTCGTATCCGCGGATCGCGGCGCGCGAGTGGTGGCCGTTTCAGCTTCGCGTGAAAGACGCGACGTGCCTGGTGCGGATCAACGGCGACACGGTGCTGGAGTACGACAAGCTGGATAATCTGGACGAAGGGCCGATCGAACTCCAGGCGCACGATCCCGGGCGGTGGACCGAGTACAAGCACATCCTGGTGCGGAGGATCTGATGCTCACACGCCGGCGCATGATCGCCGCCACGCTGGCTGCGCCGGCGCTGAGGGCGCAGATTGCCTATCGCGAGTATGCACGGTGCCTGCCGGACTACCTCTCGACGCTGGCCGCAGCGGCCTATGCGCGGCGCAATCAGCGGGTGGCGGCGTTGCGGACGCCGGCGGAGATTCGCAGTTACCAGGCGTGGGCGCGCGCGACGTTCACGCGCCTGGCGGGCACGCTGCCGGAGCGCTCGCCTTTGAACGTCCGGACGGTGGGTGGCTTCGAGCGCGACCGGTACCGGGTGGAGAAGCTGGTGTACGAGAGCCGGCCGGGGCTGTTCGTCACGGCCAACCTGTATGTGCCGAACACGGGCACAGCGCCGTATCCCGGGGTGCTGTTCCAGATGGGCCACAGCGCTCCGGGCAAGGCCTATCCACTGTATCAGCGCTGCTGCCAGGGGCTGGTGCAACTGGGCTACGTGGTGCTGGCGTTCGACCCGATCGGGCAGGGGGAGCGCTCGTCCCGCGCCACGCCGCCGCGGTCCCCCACGCAGGAGCACAGCATGGTGGGCCACAAGATGCTGCTGGTGGGCGAGACCGCGACCGGCGCGATGCTGTGGGACGCGATGCGCAGCCTGGACGTGCTGGCGGCGCACCCGCAGGTGGACGGGCGGCGGCTGGCATCGACGGGGCAATCGGGTGGCGGCACGCTGACGATGATCCTGGCGGCGATGGACGAGCGGCTGGCGGCCGCGGCGGTGAGCTCGGGCAACACGGAGAACTTTGCGCTGGAGCCGTTTCTGGCGCCGGGGTCGTCGGACGATGCCGAGCAGGACCTGGTAGGGTCCGGGCCGCTCGGGTTCGACCGCTGGGACATGCTGTGGCCGATGGCGCC
Organism: Candidatus Acidiferrales bacterium; assembly: GCA_035499435.1. GTDB lineage: Bacteria > Acidobacteriota > Terriglobia > Bryobacterales > Bryobacteraceae > Solibacter. Next base: position 9,525 of record DATJYW010000276.1, read on the forward strand.
CAAGCCGCTGCTGGTGGCGGTGAGCGCGCACGATTTCTTCGGCACCTACTCGCCAGCATACGAACGGAGCGGCCGCGAGGAGTTCGCGAAGCTGGCGCGGGCTTACGAGACGTTGGGCGCACGGGACAAGATCGAGTACTTCGAGGAGCCGCTGCCGCACTCGCTTTCATACCCGATGCGGATGGCGGTCTACAACTGCTTCGAGCGGCACCTGAACCACGCGATGCGCACCATCGACGAGGAGCCGCCGACCAATCCGGAGAATGACGAGACGCTCTGGTGCGGCAAGACGGGCGCGGCGGAGCGAGATTTCGGAGGGACGTCGCCGGCGCGGCTGGTGGCCGAGCGGGCGCGGAGCATCCGCACGCCGGAAAAGCCGGGAGATCTGCGGGCGCTGCTGGGCATGGACGCGGCGCCTGCGGAACCGACGCTAGAGATTCGCGGCAGGACCCGGTATCGCAACTGCGAGGTACTGGCGGTGGAGGTCCAGACGGCCCGTCAGGTGTGGTGCCCGGCGTGGGTGTTCGTGCCGAAGCGCGCGTGGAGCCGGATGCTGCTGGCCATCGAGCCCAACGGCCGCAATGGCGCGTGGCACGAAGAGGAGCTGTACGACCAGATTGCGACGGCGGGCATCGCGGTGTGCGCGCCGGACGTCCGCGGGGTGGGCGATTTGCAGGGGCAGTTCGCGCCGGGGGCGGTGGGTTACGCGCGCGGGCACGCCGCGGAGGACCAGTATGCGTGGGCGTCGCTGATTCTGGGGCACAGCCTGCTGGGGCAACGCACGACGGACATCGCGGCGTACGCGCAGGCGCTGGCGCGGGAGTATCCGCGGGCGGAACTGGTGCTGGCGGCGCGCGAGAGGATGACGGTGCCGGCCCTATGCGCGGCGGCGCTGGAGCCTTGCGTGGCGAGAGTGTACCTGGCGCGGCACCTGGCGTCGTGGCGGAGCGTGGCGGAGGACGAGAACGCGACGTGCCCGCCGGCGAATGTCGTGGCGGGCGCGCTGGCGGTGGCGGACCTGCCGCAGATCGCGCGGTCGCTCGCGCCGCGGCAGGTGACGACGGGCGGGGCGTGGGATGTGGCAGCGCTGACGAAGGCGGCGGGAGGGTGAGGGGCGCCGGCTAACGCAGGTCTCCGGCGCAGCGGCAGCCGAAATAGAAATAAGCATCGTCTGGTTTGTGCCAGACACGGTGCGAGGCGCGGATCTCCTTCGGAAATCCGCCCCACGAGCCCCCGCGGAGAACACGATCTGCGCCGCGTGCAGGTCCGGGCGGATCTTGCGATACCCCTCGATCGTAGTATCTCTCGTCGTACCAATCCGCGACCCACTCCAGCATGTTGCCGAGCATATCGTACAGCCACCAGCGGTTCGGCTCCTTTCCCCGGGGAGGGTGAAGGTTCGCCGCGCCGTTAAAGTTGTACCACGCGATCGCGTCCAGGTTTTCGGCGTATCGTGGGCCGGCTGTGCCTGCGCGGGCGGCGTATTCCCATTCGGCCTCGGTGGGTAGGCGCATTCCGGCCCACTCGCAATACCGCCTGGCATCGTCCCAGGTCAAGTTGACCGCGGGCAGGTGGGGCTGACGGGGACTTGTGAAGTGCTGTTTGCCGTTGGGGGCGAACTTTGCAAAGGCAGCCTGGGTGACCTCAGTTTGCCCCAGCCAGAAACCGCGGCTGATCGTCACTGCATGAGGCGGTTTCTCATTGGGTTGGCACTGGTAATCGCCCGGCGAGCAGCCCATGGTGAACTCGCCGGGCGGAATCCAGACGTAGGTGAGACCATCCTTGGGATTCACGCGGGTTTGCACCTCCACGGGAACAGGTATAGGCATCTCTGACGGCGCCCTAACTTGCACCGGCACGGCGTGCGATTCCACGCCACCAGGGCCTCTCGCAGTCAGTGTGTATGTGATCGAATAGGGAGAGAACCTCCGAGTGCCGCTGGCCGGCACTACGCCCACACCCTGATCGATGGAAACCTCGGTCGCATTCGACACGGACCATCGCAGTTCCCCTTCCGAGCCCAGCACGACTAAATCGGGCTCCGCCACAAAACTGTTGATCCGCGGCGGCGCCGGCGCGGGCGCCGCTCCGCCCCCGGCGGGCACCGGCGACCCCTTGGCCTCCAGTTGCGCCAGCTTGCTTTCCGCGTCCTTGCGTTTCTGGATCTCGGCGTCCAGCCGGTTCTGAAGAGACTTCACGCCAGCCACGATGTCGGTTGACTGCTGAGCTTGTGCGACCTGCTGCTTTTGGGTTTCCTCCTGGTACTGCTTGAGCCGGTCCTCCGCACTGGCCTTCTCCTTCGCGATGCGATCGCGCTCTTCCTTGGTGGAGCCCGCCCTGGCGTTCAAGCCGGCGATCCGGTCTTCCTGCTCCTTGATGTTTCGCTTGCGCGCTTCCAGGTCCTTGACGCTTCTGTCATTCAACTCTTTCAGCGCCGCCACCTGCTGGCGCTCCATGGAATTCTCGTGGAACAGCAGCGACGCAATGACCACCAGAACCACCACCACCGCAGCCGCGCCGACCCCAAACCAACGGATCAACTTCTGCTTGCGGACCGCTCTGCGGCTCCGATCGAGGAACGCCTCGACGTCCTCGAACCGGCCGGCGGAGTATTGACGGGCCCACGCGGGGTTCCACGCATCGGCCGCTCGCCTCTCGAGCGCCGCGGAGAGTTTCGGCTCGCCCCAGGTCGCCTCGCCTTGCGCGTCCTTTACCAGGTCGCGGTAGAGCTCGGCGTTGGATGCCTCCGCCGCGACCCAGCGGCTGAGCAGTGGCCACTTCCAGATCAGGCTCTCGTGCGAGAGATCGACACTGGTGTCCCGGTTGACGCGCAGGAAAGAGTTGTCCCCGCTCCCGAAAAGAGCCAGCACTTCGCCGATCTTCGGCTGGTCCTCCGGGCGTGCGCCCACGATCTGATACAGGTCCGCCAGCGGCGTCGGGCGCCTGACCGGCCGTCCCATTTCCGTGGTGGTCACGCACCGAAAAATGCGCTGCGCCCACATCCGCCCGGCATCGTCGAGCTCCTCCGTGAACACGTGTTCCGCATGCCGGCCCAGTGCAGACGCCATGCGTCCGGCCGCGGCATAGTGTGCCAGATCGATGCGGGTGCCGGCTTCGTCCGGCGGAAGCTGCTTCCATTCCTGGTACGTCCGCATCAAGGCGTGCTGAAGCACTGGGAGCGTGTCGGGCGCGCCGCCGCGGTAACTGGAGATCGCCGCGGGATCGCCCAGCTCATCGCCTGAATCGTTCAGCAACTGCTCCACAAGCCGCGGCGCGATGCCCGCCCGGAACAGCCGCAGGGGCTCCTCGATCGCCTGCCGCCGCTGCTCGCGCGTCAGCCTCGGAATCAGGTACTGGCTTTCGCTCAGCGCCTCGGGCAACCCGGGGAACTGCGCGCAGTCTCCAAGGAAATCCGACCGCATGGTGAGCACGACGTAGACCGGGGCGTCGGGGCGCTCCGCCGCGGTCAGTAGGAGGCTCACGAAGAGCGCGGCCTCGGCGCCGCCGTCGATCTCGCTCATGCGGCGCTGGTAGCGGAAAACTTCCTCGAACTGATCCGCCACCACCAGCAGGCTTTCGCCCGGCGCGAGCTTCGCGTCGCGGACCGCCTCCACCAGGCCCAGCCGGCTCGAGCGCAGCTTCGCGGGATCCGCGGCGCCCAGCGCGTCGGGGTCGCGCAACGCTGCCGCAAGGTTCTCGATGGGCGCCATGCCGGGCCGCATGACGGCGATCCGCCAGCGCGACGTCGCGCCGGCGAGATATCCGCGATCCAGGGCCGGCAGCAGCCCGGCCCGCACCAGGGAGCTTTTGCCGCTGCCCGATGTTCCCACCACGGCCAGAAAGCGGTGCGCGGCCAGGCGCCGCAGCAGCTCGTCGGTGTGCTGCTGGCGGCCGCGGAAGATCGCCTCCTCGCCGCTTTCGAACGGGCGCAGGCCCGGGAAGGGGTCGGGTACGCCGGGGAGGGCGGCGCCCGCCGGCTCAGCCGGCATGGGCCGCCCCGCCGGATCCACTGGTGACGGCGCGCAAGGGAGCCAGGAACGGCTCGAGCTGCCCCAGGTCGAACGGATCGCTCCGCTGAATCACGGTCAGGCCCGGGTACGCGATGTTCGAGCCGCCGACCAGCATGGCTTTCGACTTCAGCTCGCGGCGTCCCGCCAGGTCTTCCGCTGTCAGCAGGTCGCCGAAGTTCCGCGCGTACCACTTCGCCGGCGCTTTCTCGTAATAGAGCAGCAGGCCGTTACACTCGCGCAGCAGACGCTCGTGCTGCGCGGCCGGCGAGAGAGTTTCGGCCGGCGCCGGTGGAACCTCCACCGGGATGCGTTCCCTGTCCCAGATTCTTCCCTGAACCTCGCGGGCGAAGCCCACGTCCTCGGGCGTGGTCGGATCGCATAGCAGATAGACGCGCGACGCATTGTCCTGCGCGGTGGGGGTGGGCCGCGCCGGCGCCAGCAGGCCGATCAGGTCCTGGCGCAGCACGGCGGGGGAACGACTCTCCAGCAGTGCCCACTTTCCTTCGGGCAGGTTCCGTTTGTTCTCGCGAATCCCGTCGATCAGCTCGCGCTGCTGGCTGGTGGCCGATTCGTGGCCGCGCACCAGACAGAACACCAGCTTCTTTTCGGCCTCGATGGCGAGGTCGATCTCGTCCCGGGCGTCGCTTTGGAAGTCGCGCCCCAGCACGTGGACGGTGATGCGGGTTTCGTCGATGTATTCGCGCAGGGTCTTGCGATCGAGACCTCGCGGTATGCGCCCGTCGGGCGGCGGCGAGATCGCGTATCCTGCCGCACGGATCTCGCGAATAATGGCTTCCCGCTCTTCGGCGGCGTCCGCCGACGTTCGCGCGACGAAGACCTTCTCCATGCCGCGGAGCATGGCGTCGAACAGTTTCTCGATGTGAAAGCTCAGCTTGTCCACGGCTTTGTGGAAACGCTCGGAGGTGTCCTTATATTCGCGCTCCTGCCCGGTTTTGGTGTCGCGGTCGAAGAACGGCACGTCGAGGTATTGGCTATAGAAGCCAAGATGGGCGTTGTTGCGCCAGGGGAATTTGACCACCTTCAGGACGCGGCCGTAGCCTCCCGTCTCCAGGCCGCTTTCGCGATCCACGGAGTCCAGGAAAGCCCCGAGTTCCTTTTCACACCATTCGGAGCCCTGGTAGCTGCGCGACAGAACCGTGATGAACGCCGCCGAAGTCCGGATGGCTTTGTGGAGCGCCTCCGGCAGGTTCTGCCCCGTCAGGAGCTTGTTCCTGTCCTGCCAGACTTCGCACTCCCATCCGAGCCGGTGCAGCAACCGCTCGGTAAGCTGCTCCTGGAGCGCACTCACCCACTCCAAGTCCTCGTGGGCATAACTGAGAAACAGGTCGTGCTCGATACCGGGTATGTACGCCATAGGAAGCCGCCGGGCCCCCCGCGGAAGCAGCCTCACTATCCTATCAGTTCAGTTTCGGGAGCGCGCCCGGGACCAGGGTGAACGCGGCCGATGTACTGTCGGGCACTGGCCGGCCAAGCCGTACAAAAAAATTCCGCCATTTTGCGTGGTGGGCTCATCAAAGACCCCAAAACAGGTGTGCCGTGACGACGCAGGCCGGCTCGAAACTCCATAGACTGACGCCGCTTATCCCTCGCCGGCAAGCCGCGCCATAAGAAAGGCGAAGAACCAGGCTGTGACTATCCGATACAAGATGCTGCTGAGCATGCTCGGAATCGGATGTGTGGCCATCCTGGTTTCGGGGTACATCAGCTATCGCCACGCCAGCCGCGGTCTCACCGATGCCGCGTTGAAGCAGCTAACGGGAATCAGGCGCTCCAAGGCACAACAGCTCGAAGCCCAGTTCGCGACCTACCGAATCCAGGCGGCCACGTTGAGCGCGGACACGATGTTCATTGCCGCGATGGGCGAGCTTCGGGAGTCGTTCCGAAAGATCGACGGAACGGACGTGCCGGCGGACCTGGCGAAGAAGCTGGAAGCGTTTTACCGTGCCGACTACCTGGATCCGCTCTCGAGGCTCATACCGGCTCGCCGGGTAATCGGAGACTACATGCCCGTCGGCCGCGCTCCATACTACCTCCAGACTCAGTACCTCGTGAAGAACCCTTACTCCAAAGACGAGAGGTGCAAACTCGAGGATGCCAAGGACGGGAGCCTATACAGCCGCGTGCATGCCAGGTATCACTCGGCTTTCCTGCGAATCGCCAGGAACTTCGGTTACCGCGATCTGTTCCTCATCGACAACGACACCGGCCGGATCGTTTACTCCGTATTCAAGAAGCCCGATTTTGGGACTACCTTGATCCAGGGACCCTACAGGAATACGGCTCTAGGCCGAGTATTCGAATCGTGCCGGAACGCGGCAGACACGGACTCGGTTTACCTGAGCGACTTCGAACCGTATGAGCCCTCGCTTGGTGCACCGGCAGCATTCATGGCTAGCGCGATTGATGAGCGGAGCGGCCGGTCCGGTGTTCTGGCAATCGAGCTCTCAATCGACGAGGTGGATCGCGTAGTTTCGGGGAACAACGGCTGGGAAAAGGACGGCCTGGGAAAGTCGGGGGATACGGGCATTGTCGGACCGGACTACCTGATGCGCACCAATTCGCGTGGATTTGCCGAGAATCCCGAGCAGCATTTGGCCCGGTTACGCGCTCGCGGCGCACCCGAGGAGCAGATCAACCGCATTCGCACCTACAGCAGCACGGCGCTGCAACAGGAGGTGCGGCTGCCATCGGTGGATGCAGCGCTGGCGGGCAAGGAAGGGTCGGGGGTACAAATCGGATCGGCAGGCGGAAGGACGCTGATCTCCTACGGACCGCTTCGCATTCCGGGGCTGCAGTGGAGCATCGCGTCCCGCATGGACGAAACCGAGGCGCTCACGGCGGTTACGGAGATGCGCTCGAGGCTGATTCTTTGGGCGCTCATCATGGCGGCGGGGGCTTCGATCGTGGCGACATTGTCCACGCGCGCCATCGTACGCCCGTTACAGGCACTGGCCGCAGCGGCCAAGAGAATCGGCTCCGGGGATTTGAGCGTAAGCGTGCCCGTCACCTCCAAGGACGAAGTCGGCGCTCTCACGGAGACCTTCAATTCGATGATCGCAAGCCGAAAGCAGGCGGAGGAGGAACTCCAGGCGGCGAAGGAACGCGCCGAGGAAGCTACGGCCGCGAAATCCATGTTCCTCGCCAACATGAGCCACGAGATTCGCACGCCGATGAACGCGGTGATCGGCATGACCCACCTGGCCCTGAAGACCGACCTGACGCCCAGGCAGCGCGATTACCTGAACAAAGTCAAGGCTGCCGCGGGCGCACTGCTGGGGATCATCAACGACATTCTCGATTTTTCGAAGATCGAGGCGGGAAAGCTGGACATGGAGAATGCCGAGTTCCGCTTCGAGGATGTTCTGCAGAGTCTGTCTACTGTCGTCGGCCAAAAGACGCAGGAGAAGAAACTCGAATTTCTGATCTCGACCGGGCCGGATATTCCGTCTGACCTGGTCGGCGATCCTCTGCGGCTGGGCCAGATCCTGATCAACCTCGTCAACAACGCGGTCAAGTTCACGGAGCGGGGAGAAATCGTCGTCACCGTGAGCCAGGAGGAGAGAACGGCCGACCGGGTGAGACTGCGATTCAGCGTGAGGGACACCGGCATCGGCATGACGCCGGACCAATCGGGGCGCCTCTTTCAGGCATTCAGCCAGGCCGACGCTTCCACCACGCGGAAATTCGGCGGCACCGGCTTGGGCCTGTCGATCAGCAAGCGCCTGGTGGAGATGATGGGTGGCCAGATCTGGGTCGAAAGCCAGCCGGGCGCGGGCAGCACGTTTATCTTCACTGCCTGGTTCGGCGTGGGGGAGGCTGGGGAGCGGCGCAAGCACTTTGTGCCCAATCTTTCCGGTCTTCGCGTCCTGATTGTGGACGACAACGCCCACGCCCGCGAGATCCTGGGCGATACCTTGCGTGCCTTCAGTCTACGGACGGACGCGGTTTCGTCGGGTGAGGAGGCCGTTCGGGAGATCGCCGGCGCGGATTCGACGGATCCTTATCAACTCGTGCTCATGGACTGGCAGATGCCGAACATGGATGGCCTCGAGGCCACCGCTATGATCCGCCGCGACAGCCGGCTGAAGCACGTTCCGCGGATCGTCCTGGTGACGGCGTTCGGACGTGAAGAACTTTCCGCGCAGGCACAGCAGGCGGGCATCGATGGCTACCTGCTCAAGCCTGTGAGCGCTTCGGCCCTGTACGACAAGTTGATCGAGCTTTTCGGCGTGGAGGGAGAGGAGCCATCGGGCCCCGGCTCCAAGGAGGAGCCCACCGAATATCGAGCCAATGGCATTCGCATCCTGCTGGTGGAGGACAACGAGATGAACCAGCAGATTGCGAAGGAACTCCTGGAGAGCGAGGGAGCAACTGTGACGATTGCCGGGCATGGCGGCATCGCGGTCAGGATTCTTCGCGAAGGGCCCCAACCTCCGCCTTTCGACATCGTTCTGATGGACGTGCAGATGCCCGAGATGGACGGACACACGGCCACGCGGCTGCTGCGCGCCGACGGCCGTTTCAATGATCTACCGATCGTCGCGATGACAGCCCACGCCCTGGTGGAGGAACGGAAGCGGTGCATCGAGGCGGGGATGAACGATCAGGTCACCAAGCCGATCGACCCGGATGCCCTGTTTGCGGCGCTTCGGAAATGGGCGAAGCCGCGGGAACCGGACGCCGCACCGATGGCGCCCAAGGCGGCGGCAGCGCAGGAGGGCCAGGCGATCGAGATCGAAGGCGTCAAGGTCGCCGACGGCCTGAATCGGGTTGCGGGCAACCGGCGTTTGTACCGCAGCCTGCTGGAACAGTTTTGCGAGAAACAAACCGGCGCGGGACAACAGATCGCGGAGGCTATGCAAGCCGGAGACCGGGAGCTCGCCGGGCGCCTGGCACATACGTTGAAAGGAGTAGCCGGCAACCTCGGCATCGCGGGCGTGCAGCAAGCCGCGGCAAAGGTGGAGCGCGCCATTCGGGATGGCGACGGCGCGATATCGGGCCTGCTGGCCGAATTGGAGTTGCTGATTGGTCCTCAGGTTGAAGCCATCCGGCGCGGGTTGGGGGTTGCGGATACGACTGCCACGGCAGCTCCGGCTGCCCGTTTCGACGCGGATACCGCGGCTGCCGCGATTGCCCGCCTGAAGACACTCATCGACACAAACGACGGCGAGGCCGCCGACGCAGTCGACCAATTGGCGAAGGGACTCGCCGGGACGGTGGATGCGCAACGGATTGCCCAGCTCCGCGCCGCCATGGACGAATTCGACTTCGAAAAAGCTGCGACGGTGCTGGACGAAATCGCCAGCGCGTGCGGTGGAATGACGGGAGTTCGAAGGTGTTGAGCGCGGGATCTTGATTTCCGCCCGTGCAGTCAGCCGCTGCTCTGCTTTTGGAACGTGCGCATCATCTGCAGAAATGACTCGTGCATGATGAATGGGGGCACGCGCCGGCCGTCGGTGTCGGTGAATCCGTATTCCCTGGCCAACTCGCCGACGTGGAATGCCTTTCCCGACCTGCGGATCAAGCGCGCGTCGGCAGCCAGCGCCGCTACCGCGCGTCCAAGGTACTCCGGGGATTCGCTCCTTTTCAGCCACGGGATCTTCGTCCAATCCGTCTCTCCTCCCGCATGCGACATGACCCTTTCGGTACGCATGAACCCGGGGGCCAGCGCCACCGTCGCGATCCGGTGCTGCCGGAGCTCTATCGCCAAGCCCCATATCAGGCGCACGATCGAATGCTTGGCGACGTCGTAGAAGTTCCCGATGTACTTGTCGTGGTCCCAGGCTATGGTGCTGACAATGAGTCCGGGCACACGGGAACTCTTCGCTTTGGAAGCGGATTCGATCATAAGCGGAATCGCGAAATACGTGGCCAAAAGATGGGCTTTCAGGCCGCGCTCGAACATTGCGTCCCAGAGCCGGAGGGGCGCCTGCCAGAAGTACGCCGGCAGTAGCCGCGAACCCTCGTAGCCTCCCCAGGCATTATTGACGAGAATGTCGAGCCTGCCCCGCTGGTCGCGGACCTTCAGGAGCAGAGCCTCCACGTCGGATTCGTTGGCATGATCGCAACGCACAGCGATCCCCTGTCCCCCACGCCGGGTCACTTCTTCCGCCGTGTCTTCGATAGTGCCGGGCAGGTTGTCCGTAGTGGGCTGACCGCGCACACTGCGTCCAGTTACGTAGACGGTGGCGCCATGCTCCCCAAGCACGGCCGCGATGGCGCGTCCCGCGCCCCGGCTTGCGCCGGTCACCAACGCCACTCTGCCATGCAGGTCTCGGAGTTGATTCTTTCGCATTGCGCGCCGGGCAGCCATTGAAATCTCCCGCGAGTTCCACTTACTCCAGGGTGAACGTGAAGATGGCGTTGCCCGCGGCGATGGCGATGTGCTGTTTGCCGTCGCTCAGATAGCTCATGGGGTTGGAGAGGATCTTGCCGCCGGTCTGGAAGCGCCATACCAATTGGCCGGTTTTGGCATCGAGTGCGAAGAAATCGCCTTCGTCGGCGCCGCCGAAGACCAGGCCGCCGGCGGTCGAAAGCACGCCGGCCCAAGGCGGCGTCTGCAGTCGAAACTCCCACACCTTGCGTCCGGTTTGCGGTTCGAGCGCGCGCACGGCACCCCAGCGGTCGGCGCCGGGAATAGGGCGGAAGCCACCTCCGTTGAACAGCGCACCAGCTTTGTAATCGGCTTCCCCCTGGTAATAGATTTGTCCGTCCTCGCGAACCGCCACATAGAATAAGTTAGTCGCCGGACTGAACGAAGGACTGAACCAGTTGGTGGCACCGGCCACCGCCGGGTAGGCGGCCTTGCCCTCGACTGTAGGAGACATGTTCGGGATGAGAACGGGACGCCCGCTATCATCTATGCCCTTGGCCCAATTCTGCCGGGAAAGCTCATTCGAAGCGAGGTACTTCCCGGTGAGGCGGTCCAGCGCGTAGTAGAACCCGTTGCGATTGGCGAACAGGACCATCTTGCGGGGCTGGCCGCGGAACGGCAGATCCACCAGCACCGGCACTTCGGTGGAATCCCAATCGTGATCGTCGTGCGGAGTGAACTGGAAGTGCCATTTGAGCTTGCCGGTATCGGCATCGAGGGCGAGCAGGCAATCGGAGTACAGGTTGTCGCCGATACGAACGTCGCCGTTCCAGTCCGGTCCCGGATTGCCGGTGCCCCAGTAGACCAGGTTGGCGGCAGGATCGTAGGATCCGGTCACCCAGGTGGTAGCGGATCCGGTCCTCCAACTGTCGCCGGGCCAGGAATCATGGCCGGGTTGGCCGGGGCCGGGAATGGTCCAAAAACGCCAGGCGCGCTTGCCGGTCCGGGCCTCGTAGGCGTCGAGGAAGCCGCGCACGCCGAACTCGCCGCCTGCCATGCCGACCACGATCTTGTCCGAAAGCGCCAGCGGCGCGGCTGTCAGCGAGTAGCCCTGATCGTAATCGGCAGCAGCCACATCCCAGCGGACGAGTCCCGTTTTGGCGTCGAGGGCGACCACGTGCGCATCGACCGTGCCGAGGAAGACCAGGCCGTCGAGCAGGGCCACGCCGCGATTCACCTGACCGCAGCAGACCCGGAGGTCGGCGGGAAGTGCGCGCCGGTATTTCCAAAGGGGCTTACCGGTGCGTGTATCGAGAGCGGTGACGTCGCTGGGCGGCTCGGTCAGATACATCACTCCGTCGGCGACGAGCGGGGTGGTCTCGAACTTATGCCGGGCGGGGATCTGATATATCCAGGCTACGCGCAGACGCGAGGCGTTGGCGGGCGTGATCTCGGCGAGCGGGGAATGCCGGTGGGCGGAGTAATTGCCCGAATAAGTGAGCCAGTTCCCGGGCTCGGACTCCGCCTTCAGGATGCGCTGATAAGTCACCTGCGCCGCCAGGGGCGAGACGGTGGCGACGAGCCATACAAGGAATCTCATTGGGCACCTCGCAGCGATACGAGATAGGCGACCAGGTCTTCCAATTCGGCGTCCGAAAAAGTGCCGCGATACGCCGGCATAGGTGTCTTTCCGCGGCTGCGCTTCAGGTTCGAGAGATCCTTCTTCCAGAAGGACAGGGGGCGCTCGGAAAGATCGCGCAACTGGATGGAGAAGGTGTCTTCGGCGATGAGGATGCCGGAGACGCGGCGGCCGTCGTTTGTTTCGAAATCGACCATCTGGAAATCGGGCGGTGCGGCGGCGGCGGGATCGGCCAGCGTGCTGCGCAAAAAGGCGGCCGAGCGGCGCAGTCCGATTTCGGTGAGCGGAGGACCGAGGCCTCCGCCTTCGGTGCCCACGGCGTGGCACTTCAAGCAGCCTCCTTTGTCCCGGAAGAGGCGCGCGCCGTTAGCCGGACTGCCGGGGAGCTCTTCCGCTTCGGTTTGTCCCAGGCCGCGGACGAAAGCGGCGACCTGCCAGATTTCGCGGTCGTCCAGCGCCGAACCGCGCGGCATCTCCGTCCCCGGAAGGCCGTCGCGAATGACCGTGAACAACGCCTCTTCGGTGGCGGCGCGGGGCAAGGCCGTGCGAGCCAGGTTGGGGCCCCGGCCACCCTCGCCGGCGGGACCATGGCATGGCGCGCAGTGCCCGCCGTACAATTGCTTCCCCCGTGCCACGTTGGCAGGCGATGTGTATGGATTGTGTTCCTGCGCCTGCAGGGCCGGCGTTCCAGCCAGCAGAAACAGGATGGCCAGATTCACAGGCATTCCCCCCGACAGGCGGGAAGTATAACACAGCAGTGAGCCGCAGGGGGCGCGTGAACGCGCCGAGGCGGGCCTGATAGAATACGCAGCGGAGAGAACGATAATGCCGAAGAAAGTCGATCCGCTGAACAAGAAAAACTATACGGCCGTCACCGCTGCCCTGTGTGTTACCGACGTGAAAGCTGCTGTCAGCTTCTACCAGAAAGCCTTCGGATTTCAGAAGCGCGGCATTATGAATGGGCCCGATGGCAAGCCGATGCATGCCGAATTGACGATACGGGGCACCACACTCATGCTCGGTCCGGAGATGCCGGAAATGGGCGCGCGCAGTGCAAAGACTGTCGGCGCTTCGCCGACGACACTGTACCTGGTGGTCGAAAACGTGGACAAGATCGTAGCCAAAGCCGTGAAGCTCGGCGCTCAGCCGCAAGGGCCGGTCGCGGACATGTTCTGGGGCGACCGCTGTGGACGACTGGTCGATCCCGAAGGCTATACGTGGTACATTGCCACTCACATTGCCGACCCCACGCCGGCTGAAATGAAAAAGCAGATGGCGGAGGACATGAAGAAGTGGCAGGCGCAGCGGGAAGCGCAATCCAACGCGGTCACTAACGCGTCATGAGGGGGCGGCGTCCGCACAGGTGATTCGGAGGGCCCGGCGGCCCTCCGGCACACGTAGCGGCCTCCTGGTCGCTTGCTTCGCAAGGTGTCGGGGCATCGTTGCGCCGTGAGTTGGCGCCGGGCTATTATGACCTAGCCTTGTCACGGTCCTAACCGGGTTCCGGGTAAGGCACGCTCGTAAGGAGGGACGTATGCGTGCAGCCGTGATTCTCGTTGCTGGTACCGCGTTGGCGGCGCCCACCGTCAGATGGGGCAACATCCCGTTGAGTTTCGAACCGAATCTGGGCCAAGCCCCGTCGGAGGTCCGGTATCTCGCCAGAGGCAGTTCCTATACGCTTTATCTCGCCGGCGGCGAGACGGTGCTGACGGCGCGGGAACGGCCGCCCGTGAGGACCCGGTTATCCGGTGCCAACCTCTCGGCCCGGATCACGGGCGAGGCGCCGCAGGCGTCCACAAGCAACTACTTCGTCGGCAACGATCCGCGGAATTGGCACTCGTCCGTTCCGAATTACGGACGGGTGCGGTACACCGACGTCTATCCCGGAATCGATCTGGTTTATTACGGAAAGGACGGGCGCCTGGAATATGACTGGATCGTGGCGCCGGGCGCGGATCCGGCCAGGATCCGGATGACCTTCGAAGGCACGGGCCAAATACGCATCGACAAACATGGCGATCTGGTCATCAAGGCCGGCAACAGCGAATACCGGCATCGAAGGCCGTTGATGTATCAGGAGCTGGACGGCCGGCGTGTTCCGGTCGCGGGCGCGTGGACTCTGCACGGCAGGGAAGGCAGCTTCCGCATCGGAAATTACGACCATCGCAACCAACTGGTGATCGATCCTCCCCTGGAGTATTCGACTTATCTCGGCGGCAACGGCCTGGATTACGCGTACGCGGTTGCGGTCGATTCCATCGGCAATACATACGTCACGGGAGGAGCGGGTTCGGCCAATTTTCCAACTACGGCTCCGCTGCAAAGCAGCCTCAAGGGAGCAGAGGACGTTTTCGTGACCAAGATCAATCCCAACGGCTCCGCCAAGATGTACTCGACGTATCTGGGCGGAGGCGGCCCCGACGAAGGCCATGGGATCGCGGTAGATGTCCAGGGCAACGCCTACATCACAGGAAGCACCGGGTCGCTCGATTTTCCAACCAAGAATGCGATCCAGGGCACGCAGGGCGGGTCGGGAGACGCGTTCGTGGCGAAGCTGAATCCGAGCGGGTCGGCGCTGGTGTATTCGACCTATCTTGGGGGCAATGCCATCGACTCCGGTTCGGCCATCGCCCTCGACGCTGCCGGGAATGCTTACGTTGTCGGGAGCACCTTCTCGGCAAATTTTCCGACGAAGAATCCATTCCAGGCCGCGAAGGGCGCGCAGGAAGACGCATTCGTGGCGAAAATCAATGCGGCCGGGACTGCCTGGGTGTACGCGACATACCTGGGCGGCAACAACGTGGACGAAGGGAACGCAATCGCGGTAGACGCGGCCGGGAGCGCGTACGTCACCGGCTACACGGCATCCACCGATTTCCCCCTGCAATCTCCTCTTCGCGGTTCCAACGCCGGCAGTGTGGACGCGTTCATTACCAAAATCAATCCAGCGGGCTCCGCGCTGGTTTATTCCACCTACCTGGGCGGCTCAGGCACGGATTATGGGACAGCCATCGCTGTGGACTCGTCCGGCAACGCTTATGTCACCGGTCCGGTGGCGTCGGACGACTTCCCGCTTGCAAATCCGATCGATAACACGCTCGGAAGCCACGCCGTGGACGATGCATTCGTGGCCAAGTTCAATCCCGCCGGCTCGGCCCTGATTTATTCGACTTACCTGGGAGGGGGCTCGGAGGACGCCCCCTACGCGCTGGCGATCGATCAAGCCGGCAACGTCTATGTCACGGGGCGAACCAATTCGAGCGACTTTCCATTGACCAACCCGATTCAGACGACACGGTTCGCATTCGACATGTTCGTCACGGAGATCAACGCCGCGGGTTCGGCGAGGCTGTTCTCGACGTTCCTTGGCGGCACCGGGAGCGAATCCGGCCGCGGCATCGCGGTGGACAAGTTGGGGAATATCCATGTGGCAGGGGAGGGAACTTCGACGGATTTTCCCATGGTGAAACCGCTTCAGGGCACCAGTGGCGGCGGCAGTGCTCCGCAGGATGGCCTGGTGCTGCTGTTGGGCGATACGGCGCCATCGAGCGGGCCGGTGATCACGTCGGCCAGCGACAACCTGATTGACGGGGGTGCGGTGGTGCCGGGAGGGTGGTTTTACGTGAAGGGTTCGGAACTGGCCGACGTGCAGCGGATCTGGGGCTCCGGCGATTTCACAGACTCGAGTGCGCTGCCCACCGATTTGAATGGCGTGGAGGTGTGGGTAAATGGAGCCCCGATGCCGGTCTATTTCATCAGTCCCACCCAGGTCAATGCGCAGGCGCCCACCAATATCAGCGGGTCGATGACGGTGCAGGTTTTTCGCCTGGGTCTGGGCAGCAACATATTGACTGTCCCGGTCGCACAAATCCAACCCAGCATCTATTACTACTCGGTCAACTCGAAGAATTACGCAGCGGCGCTGTTTCAGGACTACTCACTGATGGGCGATCCCGCGATCGTACCGGGGACGCACAAGGCCAAGCCGGGCGACATCATCCAACTTTACGCGGCGGGGCTGGGCCCATCTCCTTCGGGAAACGTGGTCACGTCGCCGATACCGATTACCGGAGTCGGGGTGACGATTGGAACCGCGAGCGCCCCAGTATTGGCCGCTGCGCTGGTGGCCCCGGGGCAGTATCAGGTCAACTTCACCGTACCGCAATTGGCCGATGGCGAATATCCGATCACGGTTTCATCCGCGGGCAAGACATCGCCGGCCAACGTGGTATTCGAGATCGGCCAATAAGCACTGCGGTTTCCGTCTTCACCCAGCGGGCGCTGGCGCGGGCAACCCGAAGCGGCCTGATGTGACCCAAATCGGAAGAGTGCAATTCATCACGGTATTTCTTAGCGACGGTGCCCGCCTTAACGGGCGTCGCAATATCTGCGTGAAATAACTCTTCTATACTGCCAGCCTGTATTCCATACTCTGCATTAGCTATGTCCAGAATGACGGTTGTGTTGGGCGCTGCAGTCTTTTTCCCGCTGATCGCGGTTGGAAGTGTAATTCCTGTCGTCAGTTATTCAATGAACAACGGAGGTACCGGCAGTTTCGACTATCGAGATACGAGCTACCTCCCTTGTCCCGCCAACAACTGCAGTACGACGGGTGCTGCGCTAAGCGGAGGCACCGGGAAACTGACGGATGGCGTTCAACCGACGGTGGACTGGAGTGTGGGACCGCCCGAAGGATGGGTCGGCTGGTCAGAAAGCGAGTTAAATGGGACGAATCCCATGGTGAATTTCATCTTGAGTGGGACCCCTATCATCAACTCCATCGTCGTATGGTTCGATAACACTCTGGGGGGCGGCGGCGTCGGCGCACCCGCTTCGATTTCAGTCAACGGGACGAGTTTCACCGGCATCCCTCAGTCGGTAGCAGGACCGCAAGCATTCACGATTAGCGGGCTCAATATCACGAGCAACAATATCGCCGTTCAGTTTTTTCAAGGATCCAATCCTTGGGTAATGATTGGGGAAGTCACCTTCAACTCCGCAGCTTCCGCCGTTCCGGAGCCTGTCTCTCCCCTGCTGATGCTGATCGGCTTGACAGCACTACTTTTACTCCGCGGACGTTTGCGCAAGATCAGCACGAGTTGAACAGGAACAACTGCTTCATTCCGGTTCACCGGCGCCTGACAGGCTCTCCTTTGCCCGCCGGGGGCCAAACGTTTTACTATCGTTTGTGCCAGCCGATTCCTTTGTCACTCCCCGGCGATTCGCGAGCCTCGTGGAGCGCCTTTTCGGGCTGAAGGAACGAAGGACCACACCGCGCATCGAGCTCCTGGCGGGGCTCACGTCGTTTGTGGCCGCTTCCTATCTGGTGGTGGTGATTCCGAACACCCTCGCCACCGCGCGTGTTCCGATTGCACCGGTGACCACCACAACGATCCTCATCTTCGTGCTTTCGACCGTGGGGATGGCGCTGTACGCCCGGCTGCCCTTTGTAGTGGGACCGGGCTTGGGCGGGGCGGCATTGGTTGCGAGCACGCTGGCGCTGACGGAAGGCGTTCCCTGGCAGACCGGACTGGGGATCGCATTCTGGTCGGGAGTTCTGTTTTTTCTGCTCACGGCCGCCGGGCTGCGGGAAGTGGTCACGCGAGTGGTGCCGGCGGAAATCAAAGTGGCGCTCTCGGCATCGCTGGGGCTGTTCATTGTGACGCTGGGGTTCCGGAATGCGGGGCTGATCGTAACCAACTCGCGCGCCAACTCCTACACGTTGGGCAATTTCGCGGCGCCGGGCGCGATCGCCGCGCTCATCGGAGTGGGCGTGGTCGTCTGCCTGCACATCCGCCGGGTGCCAGGCGCGATTCTGCTTTCCATGCTGGCGGCGACGCTGGTGGGGATTCCACTCGGCGTTACCAGGGTGCCTGCCCATTCGCTGGCGCTGCCGGCGTCCATCTCGCCGGTGCTGCTCCAGCTCGACTTTTGGGGAGCACTTCGCCCGGCCTTCTTCCCGTACCTGTTTGCTTTTTTCGCGGCGGAATTCTTCTCCACCATGGGCACCACGCTGGCCGTGGCGGGAGAGGCCAATCTCCTGGACGAGAACGGAAATATGCCCGGCATCAACGGCCCGTTCGTGGTGGACTCGATCGCAGCGAGTATCGGTCCGCTGGCCGGGGTTCCCTCGGCCACCGCGCTGATCGAATCCGCGGCCGGCGTCGAAGCCGGGGGCCGCACGGGGCTGGCCAGCATTTTCACGGCGGGATGCTTCGCCCTGATGCTGTTCATCAGTCCCCTGATCCTGATGATCCCGCGCGAGGCGACGTCGCCGGCGCTGATCCTGGTCGGGCTCTCCATGTTTTCGAACCTGCGCAAGATCGACTTGAAGGACTTCACCAGCGCTTTGCCCGCGCTGGTGGCCGTGCTGATGACGCTCTACGCCAATAATTTCGGGACCGGCATCGCCGCCGGGATTCTCAGCTATGTCTTCACGCAAGTACTGGCAGGAAGGGCGCGCCGCGTGTCCTTCGCCCTTTATGCCTTGACCGTGCCGCTTTTGTATTTCTTCTGGACGCTGGCTACGCGACACTGAGAGACAGATATGGGGACGGCAGAATTGGATTCCACGCGGGTCCGCGCCATCCGGGCCGCGCAAGGGCAGGAGCCCTTCGATATTTTGCTGGCCAACGGCACGGTTCTGGACACGGCGACTTCGGAGCTGCGCCATGCGGACGTGGGTCTGGTGGGCGACCTGATCTCCAGCGTGCATCCTTGCGGGTCGCGGAACGATGCCGCGCGCACGGTTGACTGTACGGGCTGCATTCTGACGCCGGGCTTCATCGACATCCACGTACACTTCGAGAGCTCGCACATGACGCCGGCGCGGTATGCCTCGGTGGTGGTGCCGCAGGGGACCACCACCATCTTCTACGACCCGCACGAGCTGGCCAACGCGCTCGGGCTGGATGGCGTGCGATATGCGATCGAGGCCAGCCGGAATCTGCCGCTGCGTTTCATTTGCGCGGCGCCATCGAGCGTGCCTTCGGCTCCGGGACTGGAGATGTCCGCCGCCGATTTTGCCGGGGAAGAGATGGAGGAGATGCTGGCGTGGCCGGAGGTCGCCGGCGTCGCCGAGGCAATGGATATGAACGGCATCCTGAGCCTGAGCCGGCGCATGAGCGAGATTCTGGAAGCCGGGCTGCGATCCGGCAAGCTGATCGAAGGGCACGGCCGCGGACTCACGGGCGCGCGGCTACAGGGCTACGCCGCGTCGGGCGTGAGCTCGGACCACGAACTGACTTCCGGCGAGGATGCATTGGAGAAGCTGCGCGCCGGGCTGACCATCGAGGTCCGCGGGTCCCACGATTACGTGCTTCCTGGAATCGTGGAGGTGGTGAACCAGCTCCCGCAGGTTCCTTCGACCATGACCGTCTGCACGGACGATGTTCCGCCCGACTTTCTAGTGGAAAAGGGGGGAATGGTGGACGTGCTCCGGCGCCTGATCGGATACGGCATGGACCCGGTACAGGCCATCCGCTGCGCGACGCTGAACGCGGCAATCCGGCTGCGCCGCGGCGACCTGGGGATGCTCGCACCCGGCCGGACGGCGGATATCGTCGTGCTGTCCGACCTGCCCAGCGTCACCGTGGACCGCGTCTTCTGCGGCGGAAGGCTGGCCGCACAGGGCGGAGAAATGGTGATCCCGGTAGAAGCGCCTGCTGCGGCCGTTCCTGGCGGCCGGACATCGCTCACGCCGTTCACGCTCGACGATTGCCGGATTTCCGTTCCCGGCGTGCGGAACGGGCGGGCTGTAATCCGTACCATCAAGGGCGCTCGTTTCGCGGTATGGAGCCAGGTGGAGGTCGATGTGCGGGAGGGATTCGCCGACCTGGCGCCGGGCTATGGCGTGATCCTGGTCCGGCACCGGCACGGCCGCCACGCGGCGCCGGTGCAGCGCGCGGTGCTGGAGGATTGGGGCGAGCCGCGCGGCGCGGTCGCGACTACCTACTCCCACGACTCGCATAACCTGGTCGCGATCGGCCGGCGTCCGGAGGACCTTCAGGCCGCCGCCAATGCGGTCGCGGCTTCGGGAGGCGGCATGGCCGTGGCGCGCGACGGCCAAATCACGGCGATGATCGAGATGCCGATCGCCGGGATGCTCTCGGATGAGCTCCCCGCGCGGATCGCCGAGGCCTACCGCCGCGTGCGTGAGGCTGCGGGCGAAGTCATCGAGTGGAAGCCTCCCTACCGTACCTTCAAGGCCCTGGAAGGCACGGCGCTGGCGTGCAACGCGGGGCCGCACCTGACCGACCTGGGACTGACCGACGGCACGTCGGGAGAGATTGTCGATCTGCTGATCGAACTGAAGTCCTGAACAGTCTAATTCTGGTTGGGCTTCGGCTCCGGCGGCGGGGGCTGCGTAAGCATGAGCGGGTTGTGGGCCTTGGGCGTGGGCCCGGTCATCAGGCGGATGAAGTCCTCCGCAAACTTCGGCATGTTGACGTCCATTTGCGCGCTCACCAGTTGCAAATCAAGAGCGGGCTTCACGCGGTCCGACCAGATCAACGTATCGCCGTATCCGGCGCCGTGGTCGAGGCTCACATCCATGTAGACCTTGCGGTCAGACGTGATCAGGCTGGGGTTCATCCACGCCGCGGCCGCCAGCTCATCCCACAGGTAACTGCGGCCCGGCCGCGCGTAGCGGGCCAGGTATTGCGCCACGGGCGTCTGCGCCTTGCCGATCTCCTTCATCATCTGCTCGCTGAGCTGGGTTTTCACGGAAACGTCCACCGTGGTGCAGACGATCGACGGCCAGTGCGCGCGCAGCGTGATGTGGGAGGCTTCGGGGTCGAACCAGAGATTGAACTCGTGCCGCGGGTTGGTGGCGAACTCGGGATTGTCGGTCTGCGGGTTGAGGCTGCCGCCCATGAACACGAGTCCTTTGCTCAACTCGGCGAACTGCGGATCGAGGGAAAGCGCCAGCGCCAGGTTGGTCATTGGGCCGCCTTCATAGACGGTCACTTCATGCGGATGCGCGCGAACCGTGCGGACCAGGAAATGGGCCGCATCCTCCGTCGCGGCCTTGATGGTGGGATTGCCTTCGCGCAAAGGCGGCACTTCGTAGGGACCGTGGCTGGTGGGACGCTTGCTCCATGCCCCCATGTAAACGATTTTTCCGAACATCTGCTGCCAGAGCTCGGTGGATTGCTGGGTTCGGACCAGCGGGAAGACGGCGCCCGGGACGACCGGTATGTCGGTCCGCCCGATCAGCTCGAGCAGGCGGAGGGTGTGAGACACTTCCTCGTCGCGCCAGGCGTCTCCCGTGACCACGGTGATGCCGAGCGGCTCCACGTCGGGCGATTGCAGGAGCAGCAGGATGGACATCATGTCGGTTCCGGCCGGACCCGCCGCGTCCTGATCGATCACGACGTAGCGCTTCGGCTGTGCCTGGAGGCTGTACGCCGCGAGCAGCAATCCCAGTAAGGCGGCGGTGCTGGTGAGAATTCTCTTCATAGCTTTCCTCAGGAAGTCAGGCGGCCGATGAGCATGTGCAGGAACCGGTCCACGTTGACATCGGTGGCCACTTTCGCGTTCGGGCGAAAGACGTCGCCGGGAGTTGCCGCGGGCGAATTTTCCATCGGCGGCGATTTGCGAATCGGCGCGCGCCGGTAGCCGACGGTCTCCCCGGCGGTGAGCTCTCCCGCGGTCTCGACCTCGACATAATAATCCTGCAAGGTCACGATGGTCGGGTCGATGAAGGTGGCCACCGCGAGCGAATCGTGCATGGCCGGCCCGAGCGCGGCGGAGTTGGCTTTGCGCATCCTGGTCATGCCGGCGCGAACGATCTGGCCGGCCGCGCGGCTGATGGGGTTGGCCCCCGCCTCCAGCGCCTGGATCTCCTTTTCGCCCACCATGGCTTTGCGTGTGACATCCAGCCCCACCATGGTGATCGGCACGCCGGAGCGAAAGACGATGGAGGCTGCTTCCGGATCGACGTAGATATTGAATTCCGCCGACGGCGACACGTTTCCGCCGGAGAGCGATCCGCCCATGAGGGTGAGGTTGGGAATCAGCTTAGGCAGCTCCGGGTCGGCGCGGAATGCGAGGGCGAGGTTGGTCAGCGGTCCCAGCGCAATGACGCTGATGGTGGACGGAGCGCTGCGAATCACGCGGCGGATCAGCTCCGGCGCGCTCTCGGAGACCGGCTTGATTTTGGGATCCGGAAATACCACGCCGCCCAGCCCGTTCTCGCCGTGTGCATACGATGCCGTCACCAGGCGTCGCACCAGCGGCTTGGCGGCCCCCGCGGCCACCGGGATTTCGGTGCGCCCGGCAATCTCCAGCAGCCGGAGCGCATTGGGAAGAGTCAGGTCGAGCGGCACGTTCCCGGCGACCGGCGTCAGCGCCTCGACTTTCAGCTCGGGCGATTTCAGGGCAAGGAAAATCGCGAGGGCGTCATCCGTGCCCGGATCCGTGTCGATGATGACGCGACGCGGCGCACCGGCGCGCTGCGCCTGCATCTCCGGCAGAAGGGCGCTTCCGGCAAGCCCTCCGACACTTCGCATCAAAAACTTCCGGCGTCTCATTCCGATGCACTTCTTCAGAAGACGTACTTTAGCGCAAACTGGATCTGCCGCGCCGTGTTGACCGTCGAGGTGATCTTCGCGAAGGTCGCGGCGCCGAACGACGTCGCGGGCACCGCGAACTGCGCGTGGTTGAAGATGTTGAAGAACTCGGCCCGGAATTGGAGCTGGTGGTTTTCGATAATCCGGAAGGGCTTGAAGACGGAGAAATCGAAGTTTGTCTGTCCAGGCCCGTAGAGGGTGGTGCGCGCGGAATTTCCCAGCGTGCCCACAGCGGGGGCGGCAAAGCAGTTGATATCGAACCACTCGCCCACGTTCGGATTGCTCAGCTTGCCGTCGCAGATATGGTTAGGCCGGTTGCCGATGCCGGTTCCGCTCTGGTTGGTAGCCATGGTCATTCCGAGCGGAAAACCGGTGTGCACGATGGTGATGCCGTTGACCTGCCATCCGCCGATCAGGGCCTCTTCCACGCCGTTCACGTGCGAAAGATATTTCTGGTTCTTGCCGAAGGGCAACTGGTAGAGATAGCTGAGCGTGAAGTTGCTCCGCAGGTCGGTGGATCCCAGTCCCTTGTCGGAATTGGTATATGGATTGAGCGGGTAGTAGATCTGGCCGGGGTCGCCGGTGATTTCCTGCGACAGGCCGTTGGTGAACGCCTTGCTGTAGGTGTATGCCGCGAGCAGATAGAGCCCCTTGGCCGCGCGCCGCTCCAGCTTCACCTGTAGCGAATCGTAACGCAGCCAGCCATGGCTGTCGGTGATCAGGATGTTGTTGTACTGCGGATAGGCGCGCAGGTTGCGCGGGTTGGTATACACGCCGGGAGGAGCCGAATTGAAATTGAAGTTCTTTTCCATGAGCCGTGTTCCGTGGGTGCCGGCATAGGCCACGGTGAGCACCATGCTGCCTGGCAGCTCGCGCTGGATGTTGAAGTTCCACTGCTGGATGCGGCCCAGCTTGTAGTTGACGTCCCAGGCATGCCAGTCGCCGGTGTAATTGGCCGGGCTGACCACCTGCCGGTTGTCCGGGAAGCCGGTGCTGAGAGTCCGCACCGGGGTCACGTTGTCGCTGGTGAACGCGTAGGCATTGGCGTACGGCGGATTCTGATAGGGCCCGGTGGTACCGCCCTGTGCGCCGACATCGTGGAACATCCCGTAGCCGCCGCGGAACACGGTTTTCTTGTCCGAGAAGGGCGTCCAGGCGAAGCCGAAGCGCGGCTCGATTCCGCTCCAGTCGGTATTCACGCCGATCGCCGAACCGGCGCCCTGCCCGGCGATCAGAACCTGGCCGGTACTGAAAATCAGGTTGCTGAAGCGGTCGTGCGCTTCCGTCATCGGCGTGGTGACGTCGTACGCCACGCCAATGTTGATTGTGAGGGTCTTACTGATGGCCCAATCGTCCTGCACAAACGGCCGGTACTCTTTCCAGCGGCGGCCGCGAACGGACCCGTTCAGATCGTCGTTACGCGCCCCGGTGGTGGGCAGGCCGAGCAGCAGGCTTGCGACCGTATTGCCGCCGGTAGAGGGAACACCGGCGGAGTTAAGCGCCGCGGTGAACAGGTTGTTGAACGCGAACAGGCCGGCGAACGCGGTGTCGCCCAGTGTATTTTCCTGCATGGCGCGGAACAGGAAACCGGCGTGAAGGGAGTGCTGGCCTTTGGTGAGATC
>DATJYW010000277.1:0-4588 GCA_035499435.1 Candidatus Acidiferrales bacterium
GTGAGCGCCAGTGCTCAGGGCCGCGGCGTTCAACTGATAAGTGAAGCCCACGTTCGGACACCCGGCCTGTTTGGATACGTATTGCAAGGGTTGTCTGGGTTAGCCACGCCGTAAGTGGCTGCGCCCACGACATTGCCATCGACCTTCACCTGTACGCTGCCGATGGCGGTCCCGACGGCAGTAGTGTTGTCGAGAGCCCAGCCGGAAACCGTGACGGTGTCATGAAGGAGCGTCGCGCCGTCCAGGGGCGAATCGAAATGCACGGTGAGTTTCCGGCAAACGTGCGTGAAATCGACTAACTCCGCCTGATAAGGTCATGGAGTCGCCGGGGGGCGACTATCATGAACCGTAACCGTAAAGACGCAGCACCCGTTCCCGAAGCGATTACCCAACTCCAGCGCCAGTTGGAGCAGTTTCGCAGCGGCGGGCCGGCCCGGACGAAACTGCCGGAATCGTTGTGGCAGGCGGCAGTCGAGTTGGCTCGACAGCACGGCACTTATGCCGTGGCGCATCCGCTACGGTTGGACTATACCCGCTTGAAGCAGCGGCTGGGCGGAATACCGCGCCAGCCAAGAAAACAGAACAAACCAGCGTTTGTCGAACTGATCGGGGACGGCGCGGCAGCCTTGCCACAGTGCGTCATCGAGTTTGAATCAGCCGGCGGAGGCAAGATGCGCATCCAGTGGAGAGCCGCGATCCCGCCGGATTGGATGGGTTTGCTGCGCGCGTGGCACGAGACACAGGGATGATCCAGATCACGGCGCAGATGCGCGTGCTGGTGGCGATTGAGGCGGTGGACGGCCGCAAGGGTATTGATTCTCTGGCGCGGCTGTGCCAGGAGAAGCTCGCGGAAGATCCATTCTCCGGGTGTGTGTTCGTGTTTCGTAGTCGCCGCGGAACCTCGATTCGTCTCCTTACTTATGACGGCCAAGGATATTGGCTGGCACAAAAGCGGTTGTCCAAAGGAAGATTCGTCTGGTGGCCGGAATCGGAGATGCCGACGAAAGCGCTGGAGGCTTATGAAGCGCAGTTGCTGATGGTGGCTGGCGATGTGTCTCGCGTGCGCGCGGCGCCGATGTGGCGCCGGGTGAATGCGCTGAAATAAATATGCGTGACCCCTTGCGTTCCAGAAAAATAAAGTTCATACTGCGGTGGAATGACGGAACTCAAATACCGGGGCCGGGTGGTCACTGCGGAAGATATCCTCTATATACGGGAACTGATCGCGGCACATCCGCGGGCGAGCCGACGGAGGCTGTCGGAGAAGCTGTGCGAAGACTGGCAGTGGAGGCAAGCCAACGGCGCCTTACGCGATATGGTCTGCCGCGGTCTGTTGCTGATGCTGGACCGCGCCGGGCAGATCGAGCTGCCGGCGGTGAAGTTCGTACCCCATAACCCGTTGGTGCGGCGCGCGCGGCCGGAACTGGTGCCGGTTGATACCACTCCTATGCTCGGTCCTTTGGCGGACCTCCGGCCCGTGAAGATCGAGCAAGTGCGGCGCACGCATGATGAGCGTCTCTTCAACAGCCTGATGGAACAGTACCACTACTTGGCTTATGAACAACCTGTGGGGGAGCACCTGAAGTTTTTGGTTTGGGCGCAAGGGCGGCCCATCGCCTGCCTGGCGTGGAGTTCGGCGCCGCGTCACCTGGGCAGCCGGGATCGCTACATCGGCTGGAGTGCAGAAGCGCGGCGGCGCAATATCCGTTTCCTGGCTTATAACACTCGCTATCTGATTTTGCCCTGGGTTCGGGTTCCCCATCTGGCTTCGCACATTCTCGGCCGGATGACGAGCCAACTCTCCCTGGAGTGGGAACGGATGTATGACCATCCGGTGTACTTTGCCGAAACGTTCATCGACCCGACTCGCTTTCGCGGTATCTGTTATCGCGCCGCCAACTGGAAGTTTCTGGGCCGGACCACGGGACGCGGCAAAAACGATCACACCTATAAGCCGAACCGTCCGATCAAGGAAGTACTCGGGTTGCCTCTGACGCCACGATTCCGCGAGTTGCTTGGGCAGTAAGCCATGGCAAAATCGCCTCAGCCACGGATGGAAATCAATCTGGAGGAGATTTATCACATCCTGGATTCCGCACGGCGGCAACCGATGAGCGAGGCGGATTATGAAACGGTCAAAACCGCGGTGGCGGCGCTGGCGGAAAAGGCAGTCCCCCGGTCGCGCACCACGGAAAGAACGTGTGCCGTGCTCCCCCATCAGAACCCGGATGAGCCTGCCGCGAAAGGGCCAACGGCCAAGGGCAAGCCGGCCCAGTCGGGACACGGGCGCAATGGCGCCGCTAGGTTCACGGGTGCGAAGCGGGTCATCGTGGCGCATGCCACGTTGCAGGCTGGTGACACGTGCCCGGAATGTCAGAAGGGCAAAGTGTATCGACAGAAGAAACCCAAAACGCTGATCCGAATCATAGGTCGCCCGCCACTGGAAGCGACGGCGTACGAACTGGAGCAACTGCGCTGTAACGGTTGCGGGCAGGTGTTCACAGCCGAAGCTCCCGCCCAAGCCGGCGAGAAGAAGTACGACGAGAGCGCGGTAGCCATGATCGCGCAACTCCGCTATGGCAGTGGCGTACCGTTCCAGCGTTTGGAGCGGCTCGAAGCCAATCTGGGGATTCCGCTGCCGGCGGCCACACAATGGGAAGTGGTCGAGGAGAAAGCTGAGTCCCTCCGGCCGGCGCTGGAAGAGCTAATCCGGCAGGCCGCGCAGGGCGAAGTGGCGCACAACGATGATACCGGCATGCGCATTCTGAAGCTGGCACGGGAGCCGGCGCCGGAGGGCAAAGCCGAGCGCACCGGAGTCTTCACCAGCGCGGTGGTATCGCGCGTGGGGGCGCGGCTCATTGCTTTGTTCTTCAGCGGGTGGAGGCATGCCGGGGAGAACCTGGCGGAAGTACTGAAGCGACGTGCGCCCGGTCTTCCGCCGCTCATCCAAATGTGCGACGCGCTATCGCGGAATGCCCCTAAATTATCGAAAGAGGTGGAGCTGCTGCTGGCCTACTGCCTCGCCCATGGACGGCGCCAGTTTGTAGAAGTAGCGGCGAACTTTCCGGAGCAATGCCGTTACGTGCTGGAGACGCTGGGCGGCATCTGGTATCACGACGAACTGGCCTCGGAACAAAAGCTAAGGCCGGAGGAACGGCTCCGTTTCCATCAGGAGCATAGCGGGCCATTGATGAAGACGCTAAAAGAGTGGATGGAGGCACAACTGGCGGAGCACAAAGTCGAGCCCAATTCCGGGCTGGGAAAAGCCATTCGATACATGCTGCGCCACTGGATGCCCCTGACTCTTTTTCTGCGCAAAGCAGGCGCCCCCGTGGACAACAATCTGGTCGAAAGGGCTTTGAAGAAGGCGATCCTTCACCGGAAGAACTCGCTGTTCTATAAAACGGTGAATGGAGCCGAGGTGGGCGATCTGTTTATGAGCCTGATCCACACGTGCGAGCTCAACGGAGTCCATTCGTTCGACTATCTCACCGAGTTGCTCCGGCATGCGGAGGAACTCAAGCAGAACCCATCAGCGTGGATGCCCTGGAATTACCACGACACCCTGGCGAGGCTCGCCAGGCCCGGCGCGGCGTAATATCATGAATCCTGCCCTGGCCGAAAAGGATCGTCGGCGGCCAGACAAAGCAGGTATCCTGAAATGCCCAGAAAACGGGCTTCCCAAAAGACAAAATCCGGATACGTTTTTGGCCAGTCACAAAGACCGGCGAAAATGTTCCGGGTTGGTCTATATGCCCGTGTTTCCACGAACGACCAGCAGACGCTGGCGATGCAGAACCGGGCCATGCGGGAGTATGCAGCCCGGCGCGGCTGGACGATCGCCTTGCAGGTCCGCGAGGTGAACTCCGGAGCCATCCAGCGGGCAGCCCGCGAAAAGCTCCTGAACGCGGCTCGGCGCCGCGAGATCGACATCGTGCTGGTATGGCGGCTGGACCGTTGGGGCCGCTCAATAACGGATCTGCTCGCCACGCTGCAAGAACTGGAGCATCTCGGTGTCGGGTTCGTGTCGCTGACCGAAGCACTGGACCTGACCACACCCGCTGGTCGCGCCATGGCCGGCCTGCTAGCCATTTTCGCAGAGTTCGAAAGGGAGGTTTTGCGCGAGCGGACCAAGGCAGGCTTGGCCCACGCGCGGGCGCACGGAAAACGGCTTGGCCGACCGGCAACTGCGGCCCTCCGCGCCGTGGAAATCCGAAAACTGCACGGAACTGGCGTGAGCAAATCCGAGATCGCCCGCCGGCTGCAGATCGGCCGGACCTCGGTTCGCCGCATTTTGGCCTGACCTATTTCCCGGAGGAATAGGGGTCAACGGTAGTTGCGCAAGCTTGCCGAAATCTCACCGATTAACGGGCTGGCGTCATTGTCCATGTCCCATCGTCCACGCCAGTGCCGCCATCGGCCGTCGTGGTTTCATACTGGCCTTCGAAAGTCTTGCCGTTCCACTGGCCGGTGATCTTGGAAATCAGCGCATTCCCCTGCAAGTCGAAATCGTAAGAAGCGTCAATCTTAGAGTGCTCGACTTTGCACGTGCGCACCGAGGTCTTCACATCTTCGCCACCGAAGGCGA
>DATJYW010000278.1:0-8241 GCA_035499435.1 Candidatus Acidiferrales bacterium
CTCGGACGAATTCATCGCAGTCAGGTTGGTCTTCACCGCGGTCAGCGACTGCCCCAGCTCGTCGTGCAGCTCGTGCGAGAAGCGGCGCGCAGTGGCTTCCTGGTTCTCCAGCATCTGCCAGGAGACGCGGGCGAGCTCCTCGGTCTGCCACTCCATCCGGCGCACGAGCTGCGACACCACGCGCACCGTGGCCACGGTGAAGATCAGGGCCAACGCCACGCTGCCTCCGGCGAACGCCACCGAGATGTCGGAGAGCCGCGCCGTGCGCCGGTCGATCTGTTCCTGCGCCTGGTTGAGTTTCTTGTACTCCGCTTCCAGCAGGCGCGCCACTACGCTGGTAAAGGCCTCGTGATAGCGGAAAAGGTCCAGGGACGAAAACGTCTCGGGGTTCTCCGCCGAAAGCAGGCGCCTCACCTCGTCCGAAAATGCCGTCGACGACTGGTTCAGGCGCTTCCATAGGTCGCTTTCGGCGGTGGAGGCGCCTTCGGCCGAGATGCGCCCGATGTCGCGGTCGGCCTCTTCCACCTGCTGCAGGATGTGCTCGGAATCGACCGATTCCGGGTCGCGCGCCAGCACGCTGAAGACCTCTCGCAGACTGGTCTGCTGGCTGTGCAATTCGTCGATCAGGCGATTGGTAACCGATTGCTCCTTGAGCAGGTTGCTGGCCTCGAGCTGGATGCTCTGAATGTTCCGCAGTCCCACGATCGCCGCCGCCACCAGGAGCAGAATCACCAGCGCGAAGCCCGCGATCAGGACGCGGAAGATGTTGCGGCTGGTGATAGGCCGGGGAGCCATGTCGCCTTCAGTATCGCGCGTGGGCCGAGGAACGGCTATAGCCCGAATCAGCCCAATTACGCGGCCTTTCCAGGCTAAGAAATCTTAACCGGGGGCACCCTGAATTGGGGGCCGGGATTAGCCTGCTCGGGCGATCGTGGATTTTTCCTGGATACCGCAAGATGAAACTGTGAGCGGGCAGAAAGGCCCGCAGGGAGAAAAAAGAAAATGAAAACGAGTCTGTTTACAATTGCCCTGGCAGTAGCCACGATGGTCCCGGTGTTCGGCGCGCAGCAGAGCCCGGCGACGCCCGCCAAGCCCGACGCCAACGCGCAGAAACCGGCCGCCACGGCCAGCACCACCAAGAAGCATCACAAGAAAGCGGTGAAGAAGAACACCACTGCTCCCGCCGCGGCCGCCAAGCCGTCCGGCAGCAAGTAGCCCAGTGGGGCAGGTCCCGACCCGTCCCGCCTCGCAACCGGGGCAGGTTCCCGGCCTGCCCCGCCCTCACTCAATCCTCATTTGCACCACAATCGACCCGCAGCCGCAGTCCAATCCCAACTCTGCTGTACACTCCTTCGCGTCGGGCAAGGGACCTGCCGGCGCCGGCATGGAAAGCGAGAACAGGCCATCCGGTTCCATCCTGCTGACCGTCGCTCCGCAAATCATGTTGGCCATTTCGGCCAGTACGGCGGCAACGCTGTCCGGCGCCATTTCTTCGGAATCCATACCCAGGAACGCAGGCGCCAACACTTCCGCGGCATCTTGCCCGGCAGCCATCACCAGGCTTCCTTTCAAGGGTCCGGTGAATTTCACCTCCACGCACTCCAGTTGCTCGCGCTGGTCTTCGCTCAGGCCCTCGTCCAGTGACGGAATCAACGAACACATGGTCTCCAGAACCGACCGCGTCGATTCCGCGAGCTGTTCCCGCAAGCGTCCCTGATCACGCATGCAAGTTGCCAAGAACACGCTCCACTTCGTTGCGGAGGGTCTCCGCGGTGAACGGCTTCGCCAGGTACCCCTTGGCTCCGGCCGCCTCCATGCGGATCGCACGCGCCCGCGTGCCATCTGTGGAAAGCACGATGACCGGGATATCGCACAACGCCGGATCTTCGCGAAGACGTCGGACTAACTCTTCGCCGTCCATCACGGGCATGTTGATGTCGGTCAGAATCAGCGCGACCGGCGCCCGCCGGACCATCTCCAACGCTTCGCATCCCGTGCCCGCCGACATGCATTCGAACGGCAATCCGGCGGCGGCAACGATCCGAACAACCAGCCGCCGAATGGCAGGCGAATCGTCGACAACCAGCAAACGCTGTGGCACTGGCACTTCCTCCACTCAATCTTTTCGGCCGTGCCGGGCGTTTCTAGAGCTTGATGCGCTTCTGCGCCAGCCGGCTCCACTTCGCGGTGAACCGGCGGCGGTACCGGGGCGCCGTCCGGTCCGCCTCCACCGCCCGCGCGTAATACTCGCGTGCCTTCGCCGCATCCCCGAAACCTTCCATGGTCTGGCCGTAGTAGTACAGGCCCTCCGGGTCGTAAGGCCTTCGCTCGGTATAGACGTCGAGCTCCGCCTTGGCATCGTTGAACTGCCCGGCCGTGACGTAGATGCCGCCAAGTTCCTTCAACACTTCGCTGGAATGCAGCCGTTCGTCCTGATCCACTACCGTCTGGAAATGACCGAGCGCATCGCGCAGTCGGCCCTCCTCGCGCGCGATGCGGCCCAACTGGAAATGCGCGTCGGTCAAGGACGGGTCGATCTCCACCGCCGCCCGAAAACGTTGCAGGGCCTCCGTGCGCTGCCGTCGCTGCTGATGGATCAGGCCAAGCTGATACTGCGCCTCGCCATCGTGCGGATTCACCGTCGCGGCTTCCAGCATGCGGCGAAAATTCTGGCGCGCGCGAAGCCCGCCGCCCAGGTGCGCGAGCTCGCTCCCCAGGTAGTACCACGCGAAGAACAGGAAGAAGGGCGACGCCAGCAGTCCCAGGATGGCTCGCAGAGGTCCCCAAACCAACGCCGCTGCCACCAGCGGGATCCACGAAAGCGCCACCACGCCCGCGGCCACGCCATTATCCACTCCGAAAACCGCTCGCACACCGAAGAACATGAGTAGTACGAAGTAGAGAGCCGCGGGAATCACCATGTACAAAGTCAGCTCCCGCGGTAGGAGGAACGAGCACGCGGCCAGGGGAATCTCCGCCGCGGCGAGCGCCATCGCCGCGCAGGTCAGCAGCGGCGAGTAGTCGCGCTGGAACACGATGCCCAATCCGCCGAGGCGTCCGATGAGTGCCGCCAGCACCAGCAGGCCCGGCACGTAGAACACCGCCAGCACCAGTAGGGGCATGAAAAAGCCCGCGGCCAGCCACGGCGCGCCGATCTTAAGGATGGCCGTGATCGCCAGCACGGCCAGGCTCGCGAACAACAGGCTGCCGCGATCCAGAATCTCGCTCATGGCCGCGGCCGGCTGCATCCACAGGCGGAGCAATAAGGACATTACTTCATCCTATCGGCCCATCGCAGATACCGGAACAGTTCCCGCCGTTGCTCCCAGGCGAACCGCCAGAACTGACCGAACGTGATGGTCTCCGCGTGAATTCCCCAGTACGTCTCGATGCGCCAGCGCAAGTACGGACTCCGCCACGGACACAGCCGGTAGCCCCGTGTCAGCCGCCACAGGACGCTCAGCATCACTTCTTGTCCGGTGTCGCGTAGTATCCGCTGCGCGTGCGCACCACGGGATTGCCGGGAGCCTTCACCGTGATCTTGATCTGTCGGAACGTGCCGTCCATGGACGAGTTGCTGGGCGAGTACTCGATGGTGTACTGGTTGCGGATGTCGTGCGCTACCTGCTCCGCGATATGGCCCACCTCCTCCACGTCCCTCGGGAAGAAAGTCTTGCCGCCGGTGGCTTCCGCCAGGTCGTTGAGCGCGCGGCGGGCGCGCACGGCCTCGCGATGCTCCTCTTCGTTGAGCAGGCCCACGCCGTAAATCAGCACGCCGCTCTGGTGCGCGTTGCGCATCAGCGCCTCCAGCGTGATCACGCTGGAATTGTCGTTGCCGTCGGTGATCACCACCAGCACCTTCTTGTCGCGATGCGCCCTCTTCAGGTGATCGATCGACATCTGGATGGCGTCGCGCATGGCCGTGCCGCCGCGCGTATCGATCTTGGCCAGCGCCTGCTGAAGCTCCGGAATGCTGTTGGTGAAATCCTTCCCGGGCGGCAGGTCCAGGTACGCCGCGTCGTTGAAGTTGACCACGAACACTTCGTCTTCGGGGTTCGAGGCCTTCACCAGAGCCACCGCCGCGGCTTTCACCTGCTCCAGCTTGTTGCGCATGCTGCCGCTGTTGTCGATCACCAGCCCCAGCGATACCGGCAGGTCCTCGCGCAGGAACTTGTGAATCTCCTGCTTGACCTTGTTCTCATAAACCGTGAACGCGTCTTTTGGCAGGGTGGTCACCAGGTGTCCGGACTTGTCGATCACGGTCACATGGCACACCACGATGCGCGTGTCCGAGCGGAACACGGCGCCTTCCTGCGCGGCCGCCAGAAGGCACGCCGCCGCGCCTAGCAGCAGGACTTTCGATTTCCGGAACCTCATTATTTCGAGGAGCCTTTTTCCCCGGGGATGGCCTGATCCGGGGTGGCGTAGTATCCGCTGCGAGTGCGAACCGTGGGATTGCCGGGAGCCTTCACCGTAATCTTGATCTGGCGGAATGTGCCGTCCATAGCCGTGTTCGATGGAGAGTAAACGATAGTGTATTGGTTCCGGATGTCGTGCGCCACCTGGTGCGCGATTTTGTCCACCTCGGCCAGTTCCTTCGGGAAGAACACCGCGCCGCCAGTGGCCTCGGCAAGCGACTTCAACGCACGTTGCGCGCGCACCGCCTCGCGTCTCTCTTCGTCGCCCAGAAGGCCGACCCCGTAGATCAGTACTTCGCTCTGCTGGGCCGCCTTCACCAGGTTCTCCAGTGTGACCACGCTCGAATTATCGTTGCCGTCGGTCACCACCACCAGAACCCTCTTGTCCTTGTGCGCCTTCTCCTTCAAATGGTCGATCGACATGCGGATCGCGTCGCGCATCGCCGTGCCGCCGCGTGAATCAATGCGCGTCAGGGCTTCTTCCATCTCCTTGATGTCGCTGGTGAAGTTCTTCCCGTGCGGCAGGTCCAGGAAGGCCTCGTCGTTGAAGTTGACCACGAAGACCTCGTCTTCCGGGTTGGAATCCTTCACCAGCGCCAGCGACGCGGCTTCCACCTTGGCGCGCTTGTCCCGCATGCTGCCGCTGTTGTCGATGATCAGCCCCATGGAGACCGGGACGTCCTCGCGCTTGAAGGTCCGGATCTCCTGCGGTGCGCCGTTTTCCATAACCGTGAATGCGTCTTTGGTCAGGTTGGTGATCAGATGGCCGGACCTGTCGATGACGGTCGTGTGGCACACCACCACCCGCGTGTCGGATTTGAAAACGGTCGGCTGCTGCTGGCCTGTGACGAAAGCCCCCGCCAGAAGAAATAGAAAACCGCAGGCTCCCAGCCTGCCCCACTTACTGCGCCGGCGCATAATAGCCCTGCTTCCAGAACGGCCGGAGCAGCGGCATCCCTTTCGGTTGAACCAGCTTCACCTGCACCCTGCGGTACTTTCCGTCGCGCGTCTTGTTCTGCGGCGAATAGCCCAACATATACTGGTTGCGCAACTCGACGCCGATCTTCGCGGCCACATCCGGCAGTTCATTTATATTATCCACCGCGTACTGCCGCCCGCCCGTCACTTCGGCGATTTCGGTCAGAAGCGCGGGCCCGTTGGCCTCTTCCGGTGTGCGGCCCCGCGCGCCCATGCCCTCGTAGATGCCGATGGCGTAGATCTGCGCGTCTGTCTCTTTCACCAGGTTCTTGATCTCGGTTTCCGTATACCGGCTGCTGTTGTCGCCGCCGTCGGAGATCAACAGCAGCGCCCTGCGCGGATTCCTTGCCTTCTTGATCTCCTGCAGCGCCATGTACACCGCGTCCAGCAGCGCCGTGCGCCCCTTGGATTGTGTAAACGTCAACCGGTTCTGAATCTCTTCCAGGTTGCGCGTGAAGGGTTGAATCAGTTGCGCGGAGTCGTTGAACTGTACCAGGAAAAACTCGTCTTCCGGATTGGCCAGTTTGAAAAACTGCGCTACCGCCTGGCGCGATTTTTCCAGTTTGTGCCCCATGCTGCCGCTGCAATCGAACACCACGCCCACGCTCAAAGGAGCGTCTTCGCTCGAAAACTGCGTGATCTCCTGGGGCTGCTTGTCCTCGAACAGCTTGAAATTTTCTTTTTCCAGACCGGTCACAAACCGGTTCATCGGGTCGGTCACCGTCACCGGAATCAGCACCAGCGTGCTCTCCACCCGGATGTTGGCTTCGGGTCTCGATTCGGTCTTGGCGCCCAGCCGCGGACGGGGTTCGATTGTCGCTTGTCCCCAGAGCGAACATCCCCAAATCCCAATGGCGCCGCAGATCAACAGCTTACGGTAAGACCGCAGCATAGTGGCTGGCAAGCCTTTCTTCCCCGAGTGTAGCATAGCGTTTTTGTGGTACCATCGTCTGTGCCGCGTAAATTTCTCGGCGTCATTCCTGCAAGATTTTCCTCCACTCGCTTCCCCGGAAAAGTTCTCGCCTCTCTCGCCGGCAAACCGGTTCTGCAACACGTTTACGAGCGCGCCAGCCAGGCCCGGTACCTGACAGGCACGATCATTGCCACCGATGACGAGCGTGTGTTTCAAGCCGCAAGAGATTTCGGAGCCCGCGTGCGCATGACCCGCGCCGACCACCTCTCGGGCACGGACCGGGTCGCCGAGGTCGCCAGCGCGGAAAACGCCGAGGTGATCGTGAACATTCAGGGCGATGAGCCGCTCATCGACCCCGCCGCTATCGACGCGGCCATCCTCCCCCTCGCCCACGATCACCACATCCTCATGGCCACATTGAAGAAGCGGATCGAAGATCCGCGCGAAATCACCGATCCCAATGTGGTGAAGGTTGTCACCGATCACACCGGCGATGCCATCTACTTCTCGCGCTGCCCGATTCCGTTCGATCGCGATCGCGCTGCCGGCACGCCGTACTTCAAGCACA
Source organism: Candidatus Acidiferrales bacterium (assembly GCA_035499435.1). Lineage (GTDB taxonomy): Bacteria > Acidobacteriota > Terriglobia > Bryobacterales > Bryobacteraceae > Solibacter. The sequence goes on from DATJYW010000278.1 coordinate 6,878, forward strand.
TCGGTCTGTACATCTATCAACGGGATTTTCTGTTGAGTTATTCCACGCTGCCGGTCGGCCCGCTGGAACGATCCGAGCGTCTCGAGCAGTTGCGTGCGCTGGAGAACGGGTATCGCATCCGAGTCGTGGAGACGGAATACGAATCTTTGGGTGTGGACACGCCGGAAGATCTGGAACGCGTGTCCAGATGGTTCGAGTGGGGCGGGCCTCCCGGCTCGCCCAACGCACAAAACGCAGAGGGGATGACGAATGGCTAAGTACATATTTGTTACCGGCGGCGTGGTGTCGTCGCTCGGCAAGGGGATCGCGGCCGCGTCCATCGGCTGCCTTCTCGAAAGCCGCGGGCTGAAAGTCGCCTGCCAGAAATTCGACCCGTATCTCAACGTTGACCCGGGCACCATGAGCCCGTTTCAGCACGGCGAAGTCTTCGTCACCGACGACGGCGCCGAAACCGATCTCGATCTCGGCCACTACGAACGCTTCACGCATTCGAAACTCAGTCAGGCCAACAATCTCACCAGCGGCCGCATCTACGAGCAGATCATCGCCCGCGAGCGCCGCGGGGACTATCTCGGCAAGACCGTCCAGGTCATCCCGCACGTCACCAATGAAATCAAGGCCGCGCTGAAGAAGGTGGCCGCCGACGTCGACGTGGTGATCGCCGAAATCGGCGGCACCGTCGGCGACATCGAATCCCTCCCGTTCCTCGAGGCCATCCGCCAGATGCGCCACGAGCAGGGCCGCGACAATTGCCTCTTCGTTCACGTTACCCTGGTGCCCTGGATCGCCGCCGCCCAGGAGCTCAAAACTAAGCCCACGCAGCACTCCGTCAAAGAGCTGCGCGCCATCGGTATTCAGCCCGATATCCTGCTCTGCCGCTGCGAGCGCTTCATCCCGCAGGAGATGAAGGAGAAGATCGCGCTCTTCTGCGACGTCGACGTGGAGGCCGTAATCACCGCCCGCGACGTCAAGAGCGTCTACGAAGTCCCGGTCGGTTTCGCCAGCGAAGGCGTTGACGATATCGTAATGCGGCTGCTCAAGCTTGAGGCCCGCCCGCGCGACCTCAGTCAGTGGATGGCCATGCTGGAGCGCCTGGACAATCCCGTCGGCGAGGTCACCATCGGGCTGGTCGGCAAGTACGTCGAGTACGAAGATTCCTACAAGAGTCTCAAGGAAGCCCTCCTGCACGGCGGCCTCGCGCACCAGTTGAAGGTCAACATCAACTGGATCGAGGCCGAGGGCGTCACCGGCGATCACTGGGAGCGGCAGCTCGACGGCTACGACGGCATCCTCGTCCCCGGAGGCTTCGGCAAGCGCGGCATCGACGGCATGCTCAACTCCATCCGCTACGCGCGCGAGCGCAA
>DATJYW010000279.1:0-16693 GCA_035499435.1 Candidatus Acidiferrales bacterium
GTCGATCGTCTGGTATTCCTCCTCGATCCCGATGCTGAGGCTGGGCCGCGGCGCGCGATTCATTGTCCGCCTCCCGCGAGAAAGCGCGCCCAGTGCAACTCGGGCGTCTCCGGCGGAGCCAGCGCCCGCGCCACCGCCATCCTCGCGACCGCGTCCACCACCCAGTCGAAGTTCTCTTGCCCCACCGATTCCAGCCCCGCGTCGGGGGCCGGGTTCATGAAGTCGATCGCGTACGGAACACCGTCCTCGACTGCGAACTCGACCGTATTCAGGTCGTACCCCAGGGCGCGGCACAGCGTGAGCGCGTCGCCCACCATGCGCCTCTGCAGATCGGGCGACGCCGGAGGATTCCCGGGCACGTAGCGCTGATGGTGCGGCGCACCCGGGTCGTAGCGCATCACGTGAACGTGTTGCCGGTCGATCACGTAGCAGCGGAAATACTCCTGGAAATTCACCGCGCCCTGCAGCGTCATGCACAGGTCGCCGCTCTCGTCGTAGGCGGCGAAAAGCTCGTCCGGCGAATTCACTTTGTAGACGCTCTTCCAGCCCCCGCCGTCATGCGGCTTGAGAAAGGCCGGAAACCCGACATAATCGAAGACGCCCTGCCAATCCAGCGGGAATTCCAGGTTGCGCATCGAGCGGTCCGTGGTGCCTTCGGGGTGCTTCTTGTGCGGCAGCAGTACGGTCGGCGGCACGGCCACTCCCAGTCTCGTGGCCAGCGCGTAATTGAAGAACTTGTCGTCCGCGCTCCACCAGAACGGGTTGTTGATCACCTTGGTTCCGTTGAGCGCAGCGTTTTTCAGATACGAGCGGTAGAAGGGAATATCGTGCGAGATGCGGTCGATGATCACGTCGTACCCGCAGGGCACGGCCATGCGCACGCCGCCCACCTTGAGGTGCTCGGCCCGCACGCCTTCCGCCCCGAGCGCGTTGATGAGATTCACCAGTGCCGGCGGAAACGATTCTTCCATGCCGTAGAGAACGCCGATTCGAGCCATATTTCTACCCTCTTACTGCACAAAGAACTTGTGCGCCATCCTGTGCCACCAGGGCCAGTCGTGGCCGAATCCCTCCCAGACATCCAGCACGTGCGGGATAGACCGGGTGCCGAGCGCGTGCGCCAGCTTCACGTTCTGATCGAACAGCGCGTCGCCGTTCCCCACCGCCAGCACGTAATAGTTGCGCCCCATCTGCTCCAGCAGCCGCGGATCCTCCAGCCTCGGCAGGTAATCGAGCGGGCTGTGGAACCAGGCGTCGTTGTTGTAGAAGCCATCCAGGAACTGCTGCGGAATATTGAACGCGCCGCTCATGCTCACCGCGTAGGTAACGATGTCGGGGTGGCGCAGCGCGAAGTTGATGGCGTGATACCCGCCGAAGCTGCACCCCGTGGTGCCCATCTGTCCCCATGTGGTCCGATTGCGGACGAACGGCGCCAATTCCAGCGCCAGGTAGGCGTCGAAGGCGTTCTGCCGGTGCAGTCGGTCCGCCGGCGCGATCCCCCGGTTGTACCAGCTCTCCTGGTCCACCGAATCGACGCAGATCACCTGCAGCTCGCCGCGGTCGATCTTGGGTGCCAGAGCCGCCACCATGCCGCGGTCCTCGTACTCGTAGAATCGTCCGCCGGACGTCGGGAAGACCGCCACCGGAAATCCGGCATGGCCGAACGCCAGCAACTCCATGTCCCGATGAAGCGACGGGCTGTACCACCTGACATATTCGCGACGCATTTGCGGAGGGATAGGGTCTCTCTATCGTACACTGAACAATTGGTCCTTCGCGCGAAAGAGCAGGGGCGGCTCCGTCTCCATTCCCGGTTTTGTTCCCGCTATCTCTCCACTCCGCGGGAACTGGTCGTGTATCTCCCGCCTGCATATGAAACCGGGCGAACCCGCTATCCGGTTTTCTACCTGCAGGACGGCCAGAACCTTTTCGATCCCGCCACTGCCTTCGGCGGCAACGACTGGCGCGCCGACATCACCGCCGACGACTTGATCGGCCGCGGCCGGATCGAGCCTCTGATCATGGTTGGCATCTACAATACCGGCGTGCGCCGCGTCTCCGAATACACCCCGACGCGCGATCCAGGCTCGCGCAAGGGCGGCAAGGCGGCGCGTTATGCCCAGATGCTGGCGCGCGAGATCAAACCGTTCATCGACCGCGAGTACCGCACCCGGAAGCCCGCCGGCGACACCGCCGCCGGTGGGTCGTCGCTGGGCGCGCTGGTCTCTCTCGTGGCCGGCATCGGCTATCCGCGCGTCTTCGGTAAGCTGGCCCTGCTTTCGCCGTCGGTGTGGTGGGACCGCCGCTCGATTCTGCCTCTGATCGATTCCTGGAAAGCGCCCCGCCGTCCGCGCATCTGGCTGGACGTTGGAACCCAGGAGGGCAGCGATCCTGCCAAAGTCGTCGCCGACGCGCGCCTCATGCGCGACGCATTAGACGCGCAAGGCGCCGACCTGCGCTATTGCGAAGCCGCCGGTCACGGCCACAACGAGCAGGCGTGGGGAGCCCGTTTCGGCGGCGTCCTGGAATACCTGTTCCCCCCGACGCCGGCCGCTCCTCGCATCTAACTGGTCGCGCCTCGCCCAAACTTATTCGCACCGCAGAGCCGTCATCGGATCTGCCCTGGAGCCGCGCCACGCCGGTATGGCGCAGGCAACCGCGGACACAACGGTCAGCAGCAGTGCCCCTGCGAGGAGAATCGCGGGATCGCCGGAGTTGCCTTTTGCCCACTGCGCGAGGACCGTGCTGAGGCCGCGAGTCAGCGCCAGGCCAGCCCCGATCCCGGCCGCCACACTCCCCAGGATCGAAGCGAAAACGATCCGCAGCAGATGGCCGGGCCGCGCGCCCAGCGCGACACGAATCCCAAACTCGTTGGCTCGCTGCGCCACCGTGTAGGAAACCACGCTGTAAAGCCCCACCGCCGCCAGAATCAGCCCCAGTCCGCCAAAGACGCTGAAGATCCATGCCGCCAGGTGCTCCTGCTGCCACTCCTCCTGATCGGTGATCCAGGAGTCCAGCTCCTCCGTCTGACTGTAACTTTGCTGCTCCGGGTCCACGGCCGTCAATTGCATCCGCACCGCGCGCAGCAGGGTGAGCGGCGGCGCTGCCGACTTCACCAGGATCTGCGTTGCCATCCTCATCTGCAGAGTGTACGGCAGGTAGACTGCCGGTGCGATCGGGTTAGACAGTCCGTCGTTGCGGGCGTCCCCCACGACGCCCACGATCTGCAGCCACGATTCAGCAATCTTCGCCGCCGACAAAACCGCCGGCGGCCGGTCGTCGAAGTCCGGCACCTTCAGAGAACTCCCGATCGCGCCGCCATTCGGGAAGTAGCGCTGCACAAGGGTCCGGTTGATCACCGCCAGATGCGCGCCGTTGCGATTCTCCGTTCCGCTCCACACCCGTCCTTCGAGTAGCGGAATGCGCAGTGCGGCGAAGAACTCGGGGCTGACCAGGTTGACCGACGCCTTCTGCCGCTCCACCGCGGGACGTCCCAGGATCTCGAACTGCGTCCACCAGCCGTTGCGCGGCGGGGTCGCATTGCTGGAGATTGCCGCCATGATCACGCCCGGCGTTTCCGCGACCCTCGTTCGCAGTTGGTCGAAATATGCCGCGCGCGCGGCCCAGGTGACGTACGAGTTCTCGTGCAGCGGAATCCCGACCGACATCACGTGGTGAGGATCGTAGCCGAGCGGCGTATGCATCAACTGCAGAAAACCCTTCGTCGCCGAACCCGCCGCCGCCAGCAGCACCAGCGTGAGCGCGATCTGCAGGCCGATCAGTGCATTGTGCGTCCGCCGCCCGCGGACGCTTCCGGCCACCCGCCGCGTACTGGCCACCATGACCTGGCCGGCCTGAGTTGCCGACATCTGCACCGCCGGCCACAGACCGAAAAGCAGCGCCGTGGCCAGCGCCACACAGCCGCTGAAGTAGAGAACCGGCAGGTTGATGCCGATCACCACCTCCGGCGCGAAGGCATATCGCGGCAGCACCGTTTTCATGCCCGCCAGGATTCCGTACGACGCCAACACTCCCGCCACAACGCCTATCGCCGCCAGCAGCATCGACTCGGTAAGCAACTGGCGGACGATGCGCCTGCTGCTGGCTCCCACCGCGGCACGCACGGCGAACTCGTGCTGCCGCGCCGTGCCCTGCGCCAGCAGCAGAATCGATACGTTGCCGCAACCGATCGCCAACAGCAGAACCACCGCGCCAAAGAGCAGGTACAGCGTCTCCCTCATGCTTCGGTTCACCCACTCGTTGAGACCCTCGACCTGCACTTTGAACCGCTCCGGAAATCGTTTCGGCATGTCTCTGGCAAACTGGTCCAGCAGCGGCTGTAGCGCGGCGTCGGCCGCCTGCGGCGCCACGCCGGGTCTCAGGCGGAAATCGACGATGCAGAAGTGCTGGGGATCGTGGTCCATCTTCAGCGGCAGATACACATCCGCGCTGTACCACCGGAACCGCGGCGCCGCCACGCCCACGATCGTGAATCTCTTGTGGTCGAGTTCCAGCGGCTTCCCCACCGCTAGCGGATCCCCGCCCAGCCGCTCCTGCCAGAACTGGTGGGACACGACCGCTACCGGTTGCGGGTCCTGGCCATCGACGGCATCCGCCCGCGAGATTCCCCGCCCTAAAAGCGCCGGCACGCCCAGGTCGTCGAAGCCATTCGCGATCAGGCCGATGACGTTCACATTTTCCGGGAGGTCGTGGCCCGTCACGGTCATGGCATGGTAGTCCATCGCCAGCACGCTCTCGATCAGGCGCACCTGTCGCAGTTGCCGGATCTGCTCCGGGTTCAAATTGACCAGCTCCACGTTGCCGGCTGTGTTGCGGACCGCCAGCCGCATGATCCGGTCTGCCGCGGAGAAGGGGTAGGGGTTCAACAGCGCGGCATAGATTACGCTGAAGACCGCCGTGGTCGCTCCGATGCCGAGCGCCAATGAGAGGACCGCCGTCAGGGTGAATCCCGGGCTTTTGGCGAGTTGCCGCGCGGAATAGCGCAGGTCCTGAATCGACGTTCGCATGAGCGGTCCCACCCGGGTCGCGGATGACTTCCATCATGGCATGGCCGCAAGTGTCAATCATCACAGGCACCCTACCGGAACCGCGCATATCACGATCCCGAGTACGAATGGTTTTTTTAACCTTGCCCTCGTGGTGCTCAGGCAGGGAGGTGCGCGCCAAGCCTTGTGGGGCCGGCTTCAGCCCGCGCCGGACTTTCAGTCCGGCAAAACGAGCTTTGTACTGGAGGCAGTCTCAGTCGATGTAGTCGTAAGCTGCCAGCGTGAGAAACTCGCGCAGGTCTTTCGACAGCATCATTTCCTCGAACAACTGCGCCGCCAGCGGAAAACGCCCGCCGGCGTAGCGGGCCTCGCCGGTCACGGAGCGGATGTGCTTAAGCTGTGAAGCAATGGTCGTGCGGATGAGGTCCGGCGTGATCGTCCGGCCGTCATTCAGTTTCGCGCCGTGATGCAGCCACTGCCAGACCTGCGTGCGCGAGATCTCGGCGGTGGCGGCATCTTCCATCAGGTTGTAGATGGGAACGCAGCCGTTGCCCGTAAGCCACGACTCCAGGTACTGGATACCGACGTCGATGTTGATCTTGAGGCCGTCCTCGGTGATGTGGCCGTCCGGAACCGTGAGCAGGTCTTTGGCGCTCACGGCCACCTCTTCCCGCTTCCGGTGGATCTGGTTCGGCGTCGGCATGTGCCGGTTGAAGATCTCCATCGCGACAGGCACCAGCCCGGGATGTGCCACCCAGGTGCCGTCGTGCCCCGCCTGCACTTCACGATGCTTGTCCTCTTCCACCTTGGCCAGCGCCGCCTCGCTCGCCAGGGGGTCGTTCTTGATCGGGATTTGCGCGGCCATCCCGCCCATCGCGTGGATGCCGCGGCGGTGGCAGGTTCGGATCAGCAGTTGCACGTACGAGTTCAGGAAGTGCCGGTTCATCGTCACCTGAGCCCGGTTCGGCATCACGAATTGCGGATGGTTGCGGAAGACCTTGATGAAACTGAAAATGTAATCCCAGCGGCCGCAGTTGAGCCCGGATGAGTGGTCCCGCAGCTCGTACAGGATCTCGTCCATCTCGAAGGCGGCCAGGATGGTCTCGATGAGCACCGTGGCGCGAACGGTCCCCCGAGGCACGCCAATATAGTCCTGCGCAAAAACGAAGACATCGTTCCAAAGGCGCGCTTCCAGGTGGCTCTGCATCTTCGGCAGGTAGAAATACGGGCCGGTGCCTTTGGCCATGAGCGCCTTCGCATTGTGAAAAAAGTAGAGCCCGAAATCGAAGAGCGAGCCGGACATCGGTTGGCCGTCGATAACGGCGTGTTTTTCCACCAGGTGCCAGCCGCGCGGCCGGACCAGCAGCACCGCGGTCTTCGGAGCAAGCTCGTACTTCTTGCCCTCCAGGCTGGTGAAGGAAATGGTGCCGGCAACCGCGTCGCGCAGGTTGATCTGGCCCTGCACGTTGTTATTCCAGGTAGGCGAGTTGGAGTCCTCGAAGTCGGCCATGAACACTTTGGCCCCGGAATTGAGGGCGTTGATCACCATCTTGCGTTCCACCGGCCCCGTGATCTCCACGCGCCGGTCCTGAAGGTCCGCCGGAATCGGAGCCACCGTCCACTCGGCCTTTCGAATGGCTTCGGTTTCCGCCAGGAAATCGGGCATCGCACCGCTGTCGATTTCGGCCTGGCGCCGCGCCCGCCTCTCGAGCAATTCGCGCCGGCGCCCGTCGAAACGCCGGTGCAGCTCGGTCACGAAGGCCAGGGCTTCCGGGCTGAGGATCTGCTCGAATTCGGGAGTCACCGGCGCGTTGACCGTCATCGGACCGGCTTTCAAAGATGGGGTTCCCATAGACAGTATCCTTACATTGTCCGCTACAACGACGCCAGCGAGCCGTCCTCATGGAAGGCCGGCGGGAACGGGCGCGTGCCTTGAAACGGATATCTCTTCAGCGCGGCTTCGCTCACTTCGAAACCCAGGCCCGGCTTCGTGGGCAGCGGATAACGCCCGCCGGTCATGCGCATCGCCGGGAAGCCCGTCAGGTCCTCCCACACGCGGTTCATCGGGCCGGCTTCCACGAAACCGCAAATCTCCTGCGCCAGGAAATTCGGGATCGCGGCATCCACGTGCAGGCTGGCGATTCCGCCCACGGGTCCTTCACAAGCGTGCGGCGCCATGCGTATGCCCGCCGCATCGGCGGCGGCAGCCACCTTCCATAGCGCCGTGATCCCGCCTACGTGCGCGATATCGGGCTGCAGAACGTCCACGATCCCCAGGTCGATCAGCTCGTTGAACCCGTACGCCGCAATCAGACGTTCGCCCGTGGCCAGCGGCGTCGTCGATTTCCGGGCAGCCCGTTGCATGGCGCGCACATTTTCCGGCGGGCAAATCTCTTCGGCGAAGAACAGGTGGAACGGCTCGATTTCGCGCAATATGATCGCCGCTACGGTGGGACTCGGCCTCGCGTGAAAATCCACCGCGAAATCCAGGTCCGGACCCAGGCCTTCGCGCAGCGTCTCCATATGTTTCACGGCGCGCTTCAATTTGCGGTCGGTCTCCACCCATTCGAGCAGATCGGGCAACTGGAACTTGAGCGCGGTCACGCCCGCCTGCCGCGTGCGCGCACCGAGTTCTTTGGCTTCCTGGAGCGTCCACGCCTGGGCGTGATAGTATCCACGCACGCCCCGCGGATCGACTGGTCCGCCGAGCAGTTCGTAAACCGGCATTCCCAGCACCTTGCCGCGTATGTCCCAAATCGCCTGGTCGATCCCTGAAATCGCCGAGCCGAGCACCGGGCCGCCGCGATAGAAGCTGCCGATATACATCAATTGGTACAGGTGCTCGGATTGCATCGGGTCGCTGCCCACGATGAAGTCCCGCAGGTCGTTGACGCAGGCCATGGCAGCCCCGGCCTTCCCTTCGAGCGTGGCCTCGCCCCATCCCACGACGCCCTGGTCGGTCTCGAGCTTCACGAAAACGTAGGGGCGGTCGGAGCGCGCGATCTTCTCGTCCAGCGTGACGCCGAAAACCTGCATGCCCGTGATGCGCAGCTTCGACCCGACATCCTTGAATACTTCCGAGCCCGGAGGGACCGCCGTGGCGGGCGCGAAGGCGCATCCGCAGCCCGCAGCCAGGTTGCGCCGGGAGCCGCGCAGCCCTCCGCCGGAGACGCTCAGCGCGCCCAAGGCGCCCAGAAGATCACGCCGTCTCATACCTTCTCCTCGCTATAGCGATCCAGCGATTTCTCGTTCACCTCGATCCCGAAGCCCGGCTTGTTGACGAGCGAAGCGAACCCATCCTTGGCCGCTTCCGGATTCCCGGAAACCAGCTCCGCGCGCATCGCCGCATCGCGCTCGGATCCGGGAAACGGGACCTGCTGGATGAACGAATTCGGTAAGCTCGCGGCTAGGTGTATGCCGGCGGCCGTCGCGATGGGACCGCCGTCGTGATACGGCGCCACGGCCACGTAATGCGTCTCGGCGATCGCCGCCATGCGCCGGATCTTGACCATGCTGTTGAGCCCGAGGCTGGGGCGCAGCAGATCGACGGCCCCCCAGCGCAGCAGGTTCTGGAACACGCTGATCTCGTGTACCGAGCGGCCCAGCCCGACCGGCATCACGCTCTCCTCTGTGATCCGTGCCAGCCCGTCGTGCGTGAGGACCTCGGTAGGCTCGTCGAACCAGAGTAGGTGGTTCTTTTCGAGCGCCGTAGCAACGAAGGCGGCATCTCCCGGCGTCAGCCTGCCGGCTGCATCCAATACAATATCCAGATCCGGACCCGCCAGGCTGCGCATGCGTTCGATGCGTGCGCTCACGCTATCCACGTAGGCCTGCATGCGCCACATCGCATCGCGCGTTGGAATCGGCACCGTGAAGGCCCGGAAGCCCTGCTGCACGGCCCGCTTCAGCGGCGCTCCCAGCGCATTTTCGTTTTCGCCTTCCAGCCCCGCCAGAACGCGCGCCTTGAAGCGCGTCGGGCCGCCCAGGAACTGGTAGACCGGCGTCTTCGTAGCCTTGCCCTGAAGATCGAGGAATGCGTTGTTCACCGCCGCTTCCATCGCCGGCGCCGCGGCCAGCCGGTGGCGGATGTATTCCGATTCATTGGGCCGCCGGCCGGTTGCCGCAGCACGGGCCTCGCGGATTTCGGCGCTGGTCGCCGCGCCGCCTTCGCCATATCCAGCCAGGCCGCCGCGCGTTTCGAGCCGGAGCACGGCATAGCGGCGGCCGGAGTCCGGCTCCCGCAGGCGCCAGCCCTGCACGCTGGCGATCGCCATGCGGTCGGTCGATGCTGATTGCGGCGCGAACGCCGGAAGATCCCTCCAGACTTTCCGCCTCATGGTGTGCGCTCCTGATGGTGAAGTGGGCAGAAGGTATTCTATACCGGGCAGGGCAACAATAGCACTATGTGCAACGAGAATTGCGCATTGTGAGCTACAATCCACAAACCGAGCCTATAGCCCAAAAGGGCTATTGTTGGGTCTCCGCTCCCGTAAACATACTCTCCGCAAGCGGGATGCGATTCCGGCAGGCCGGTCGGGAGCCGGGCGCCGGTGCAGTGAGGGGAGGGTTGCCATGTCGAACCTCTATCGTTTGGGTGTATTCGTTTTCTTTGCCTGCCTGGGGCACGCGCAGGTCGAGCGCGCGTCCATCCTGGGGAATGCGACCGACAATACGGGCGCCGCGGTGCCCAACGTCGTCGTCACCGTCACCAACACAGCCACCAACACCAGCGTCCGCGTAGTCACCGATTCCGCCGGCGCTTTTACGGTCTTGAACCTCATCCCCGGCGCCTACTCGGTGTCCGCCGCGCTTGCCGGCTTCAATCCCGTGACCTACCGCGGAGTCGAGTTGCAGGTCGGTCAACAGGCGCGGCTCGATCTTCACATGCAGGTCGGCGAGCTCAAACAGACCGTCGAAGTGGCGGCCTCGGCCACGATGCTTCAAACCGAGAATGCCGCGGTCGGACAGGTCATCAACAATACCGCGGTCTCCACGCTGCCTTTGAACGGCCGCAACTTCGTCCAACTGGCCATCCTGGCTCCCGGCGTCACAGGCCTGGACTACGCGCAAACCGCCACCATCAATTCCGGCACGCGGCCCGATGAATTGCGCCCCGGAGGAACGGCTCTCCAAGCCAATGGCGCCTCGAACTATTCCAACCAGGTGCTGCTGGACGGAATCGACAACACCGAGATGATCTCGCACACCTTCGTCGTCCGGCCGCCTGTGGACGGCGTGCAGGAGTTCAAGGTCCTCACCAATAATGCGGGCGCGGAGTATGGCCGGGCCGGCGGAGCGGTGGTCCTGATGACCTCGAAATCCGGCAGCAACCGGCTTTCGGGATCGCTGTTCGAATACCTGCGCAACGAGGTGCTCGACGCGCGCAACTTCTTTGCCCTTGCCGGCGGCCCCAAACCGCCCTACAAGCTGAACCAGTTCGGAGGCAGCCTTGGTGGGCCGGTGATGCTGCCGCATTACAACGGCAAGGACCACACCTTCTTCTTCGCCGATTACGAGGGCTATCGCGAAGTCTTCGGCTCGCCCATCGTCTCCACTGTTCCGACCGCCGCCGAGCGTGCGGGCAACTTTCAGGGAATTGCCGCCAATGGCATCTACGACGCGCTATCCACGGTGCCCAATCCCGCCGGCGGCGCCAACATCCGCACGCGTTTCCCGAACGACTCGATTCCCGCCAACCGGTTCGATGCCATCGGCTCGGCGCTGGCCAATCTCTACCCGCTTCCGCAGACCTCGGCGCGCGTCAACAACTACACCAGCACGCCCATCAAGCGCAGCAATGTGCATCGCGGCGATGCGCGCGTCGATCACCAGGCGTCCCCCACCAACAGCCTCTTTTTCCGCTATTCCGTGGATTGGGACCAGATCCAGATGCCGAACACCTTCAACGACGCCATCGGCGGCAACGAAAACAGCTTCGCCGGGCCGGAATCGGTGCACAGCCACAACCTGGTCGCGTCCTGGACGAGGACGTTTTCGCCTGGCACGGTCGGTGAATTTCGCTACGGCTACACGCAGTACAACATGGCGCTGCTCACGTCTTCATTGACCAGCCCCGTCTGGAATATGATCCCCGGCCGCGACACCACCACCCCCTACGAACCGAACGCGCCGATCATCGGCATGAGCGGATATGCGGGACTGGGAACCGCGCGCTCCGAGCCGTTGATCCGCGACGAGCACATGCACCAGGCCATCGCCAATATCAGCTCCTTGCGAGGCAATCACAGCTTCCGGTTCGGGACCGACCTGCACTTCCGCGGCGTCAGCGAGACCGCCAGCCCGCCCGGCGAAAGCCTGTTCGGACGCTGGAACTTCGACCCCAGCTACACCAACAACCCCGCGGCGCCCGCCGGCACCGGCGACGCCATCGCCAGCATGATCCTCGGCTACCCCCTGGTGCTCCGCCGCGACGTGTTTCTGCCGGGAACGGCCAACCTGACCACGAACGAGCTGGATTTCTACGCCAAGGACGATTGGCGTGTCAGCAAGACTCTCACTCTGAATCTCGGCCTGCACTACGAAATCAACACGCCCTTTACCGAAGCGCACAACTACTGGGCCAGTTTCAATCCGGCCACCGGGCAGCAGCTCATCGCCGGGCAGAACGGCGTCAGCGCCACGGCCAATGTCAACACCGACTACAAGGCCATTGGCCCGCGCGTCGCGCTCGCCTGGCAGGCCACTAAGAACACCGTCATCCGCGCCGGATATGGCTTGTTCTACGACCCGCAAGGCAACGCCGGTACCAACATTCGCCAGGAGCGGCAGCCGCCGTTCGACTTCGTCCTCAACGTAAACGAATCGGGCAACGATGTTCCAACCCTGCTCACCAGCGCTGGCTTCCCCATTGTCACCACTCCACCGGCACTCACCAAAGGTCCCGCCCTGTACGCGCTCAAAGGCGTGACTCCGGACTACCGCAACGCGCAGATACAGCAGTTCAACTTCAGCGCGCAGCAGCAGCTCACCAACAACCTGGTCCTGACCGTCGGGTTCGTCGGTTCGGCCGGGGCGCATCTCTCCTGGGCCCCGAATATCAACCTTCCCTTGCCCGGGCCCGGTGCGGTCGATCCGCGCCGCCCGTACGCCGCGATTCTGCCGGCGGTCACCTCGATCGCCTGGATCGAGAGCGCCGGGAACTCGTTCTTTTCGTCAATGCAGGTCAATCTGGAAAAGCGCCTCAGCCACGGACTCTACCTGCTCGGCAACTGGACCTGGTCGCACGGCCTCGATAACGCGCTCAGCGATGGCGGTGTCCCCGGCCCCGTGCCGCAGGATCCCAACAATCGCCGCGCCGATTGGGCCACCTCCAATAGCGACATCCGCCATCGCGTGAACGTCGCCGCGACTTACCATCTTCCATTCGGCCGCGGCAGCGGTATGGCGTCGCAGCTCGTGCGCAATTGGCAAATCGGCGAGGTGCTCGTGGTCCAATCCGGTCTGCCGCTCACCGTGACCGTACCGGGCTCACCGTCCAACACCGGGGCCGGCAGCCGTGCTAACCCCGTGATCGGAACGAGCACGCTTCCTGCGCAGCAGTCGATCAACCAGTGGTTTAATCCGGCCGCGTTTGCCATTCCTCCGGCGTATTCGTGGGGAACACTGGCTCGCGACAGCCTCAACGGACCGGGGCTGGTCAATCTCGACACCATGGTGACCCGCAGATTCATGTTCGGCGAGCACCGCAGCCTGGACTTTCGATGGGAGCTGTTCAACGCGCCGAATCATCCGCAATTCGGCGTGCCGGCTTCGACCATCGGGGTCGGCGGCGTGGCTACCATCACCTCCACCCAGCGGGCCAACCGTCAGATGCAGTTCGCCCTGCGGCTGGCGTTTTGAGGTTGTTCACACCGGCCGAACCTCGACCAGCGCCTGCGCGCCGCCTGCGATTCGCACCGGATTCCGCAATGCCCGCCCGAATTCCGCGAACCGCACCTGCATGACGTCGCCATCCTGCAACTGAATCCCATCTCCGAAGCTGAATGCGTCGGCGCCGAAAAAATGCACGTGGATATCGCCGGGCCGGCGGTGCGCTTCGAACTTGAAATGATGATGCTCCAGGTTCGCCAGGCTGTGGCACATGACCGATTCGCCCGTGTGAATCGGCTTGCACCACAGGACCGCGCCCGCCCGCTCGATGGATACCTCGCCCTCCACGTGATGGAAATCGGGATCGACAACCAGCTCCGGTCCGATCGCGCAGGTACGCAGCTTCGACGCAGCCAGGTAGAGGTAGTTCTTCTTTTCGAACCGGTGGTCGGAGAATTCGTTTCCCGCGGCCATCCCCAATCGCCGCGGCTGGCCCGCGTCGTCGATCATGTACACGCCGGCTATCTCCGGCTCCTCGCCTCCGTCGTCCGCGTAGGCGGGCACGTCCAGCGCTTGGTTGTGCGCACGCAGGGTGGCGCCCGTCCCCTTGAAAAACCACTCGGGCGCGACGCCGATCTGTCCGGGCGCGGGACGGCCGCCTTCCACGCCCCACTGGTACATGCGCATGCTGTCGGTAACCTGCGCGTCGGCGGCGTGCATGGCCTGCCGGTTGGCGGCGCTGCGGATGTGGCTCAACCCGGTCCCGCTCACCAGGCAGCGTGCCGGCTCCAGAGGATGATCGGCCGCCGGCAGGATCGTCCACTGCGAACGCCCGGCGTAAATCTCGCGGTAAGGCAGTTGTTCCGCTGTGAGGTCCTGTTCCGCGGCCCGCGCCAGGGCCGTCCCGCTGCCCATCGCGGCGCCGGCGAGTGCGTAAACCGATTGATGTGTCCGCAACAGGCGGACCTGTTCGCCTTCGACCACCCCGAGGCGGCGTCCCCCGGGACCGTTCAGTTGAATCAGTCGCATCGCTTCTCTATTCAATCACTTCGAACTGCGCCAGGGCATCTTCTTTGATCGTGATCCCCAGTCCGGGAACGTCGTCGCGCAATTCTATATATCCGTTCACGGGCTTGGGCTCGCCTTCGAAGATGTACCAGAACAGCTCGTTGCCGATCTCCACGTCCACGATGGGGAAGAACTCCGCCATCGGCGAATTCAGGCTGGACATCACCACGTGAAAATTGTGCATCTGCCCGGCGTGCGGCACCACCGGGACCGAGAACGACTCCGCCAGGGCCTGCACCTTTCGCGCCTGCGTGATGCCGCCCACGCGGTTGGTATCGAACTGAATGTAGTCCACCGCCCTGGCGTCGAGCATCTCGCGGAAGCCGTAGATCGTGTGTTCGTGCTCTCCGCCCGCGATCGGCACGCGCCCCAGGGCCTTCAGCTCCGCGTAGCCGTGAATGTCGTCCGGGATCACCGGCTCTTCCAGCCAGCGCAGGTGGAACGGCTCCAGTAGCGGTAGCATGCGGCGCGCATAGTCGAGGGTCCAGCCCATGTACGCGTCGGCCATCAGGTCGATCTCGTCGCCGATCACCCCGCGCGCCGTGCGCACCAGCTCGATATTCCGCTGCATGCCCGCCGCGCCATCCAGCGGCCCCCAGCCGAAGCGCAGCTTCATCGCGCGATACCCCTGCTGTTTGTAGCACTCCGCTTCGCGCGCTAGTTCGTCGAGCGGCTGGCTGTACAGCCGGCTGGCATAAACCGGAATCTTCGGCTTGGTGCGCCCGCCCAGCAGCTTGAAGACGGGCTGATGGGTGGCTTTGCCCATCACGTCCCAGATCGCGATATCCACCGCGCTGATCGCCACCATGGCCACGCCCTTGCGGCCGAACGCCATCGTCTGCCGGTACATGTGCTGCCACAGAAACTCGTAATCGAACGGATCCTTGCCGATGAGCAGCGGCTTGAGGTAGAGATCGATGAGCTGCTTGGTCACTCGCGGCGAGAGTGCCGCGTTGCCGATCCCCACCAGCCCGCCGTCGGTGAACACCTCGACGATCAGCCATCCGTAGAAACGGAAGCCGCCCATGGAATCCGCGGGCAGATCCAAAAGGTCCATGGGATTGGTGCAAAAGTGCGGCTGCGGCGGCACGGTCTTGCCTCGCCACTCGACGACTCGCGTTCGAACATCCGTGATCTTCATGAGGTCCCCTCCAGAATGAGCGGTTGTACGCGCCGCACCGTCGCCAGGATGACCAGAAATCCGGCGACGTGCAGCGTGCTGACAATGCCGAAAACGGTCCCGTATCCGAAACCGTGATCGAGAAGATAACCGGCGGCAAGGCCGAACACCACCCCGCCCATGGCGCCGCCGAATCCCACCATCCCCGCAACCGACCCCACGGCATTGCGCGGGAAAAGGTCCGCCGGCAGGATCATCACCAGCGTCGACCACGATTGCTGCCCGAAAAACGCGACGCTGAACAGCACGATCGCGAGCTCGACCGGCACCCTGGTCACGAAGTATGCCAGCGGCATGACTCCCGCGCTGAGGCCCAGCGCCAGCTTGCGCGAAAAATCGAGCGGCCGGCCGGAACGGATCAGGCGGCTGGAAAACCAGCCTCCACAGAGGCTGCCGATTCCGGATGCGGCGTACGGAATCCAGGCATAATACCCGACCTGCCTGGTATCGAAGCCGCGCGCGTCGTAAAGATATTTGGGCAGCCAGAAGAGGTAGAAATACCACGCGGCGTCGCTGAGAAACTTGGCGATGACCAGTCCCCAGACCTGGATGTAGGTCAGCAGGCGCAGCCACCCGGTTGCAGGTTCCGCTTGCGAACCGGCCTGCCCGGGCGAATGGTAGACGCTCACCCACCACACCACCCACGCGAGCCCCACCGCGCCGGAAAGGAAGAATACCCAGCGCCAGCTCAGGTTGGCCAGAGTCATCGCGATCAGCGGCGGCGCGCACACCGCGCCCACTGCCGTGCCGGCATTGATGATCCCCATTGCGGTAGAACGCTCGCCCACCGCAAACCATTCCGCGACTGCCTTCGTCGCCGCCGGAAAACCGCCGCCTTCGCCCATTCCCAGCAGAAAACGGCTGGCCAGCAGAAACCCCGCACTCGCCGCGAGCCCGTGGCTGGCGCAGGCCAGCGACCACCAGACCATGATCAGCAGAAATCCGCGCCGCGTGCCCAGCGCATCCACCAGCTTGCCGCCGCCCGCGTACATCAGCGCATAGGCCGTCAGAAACGCGGCCTGCAGTTGCGAAAACTGCGTATTGGAAATAGGGATGTCCCGCTGAATCGCCTGGATCGCCACCGGCAGCGTCTGCCGGTCGAAGTAGCTGATAGCGATCGCCGCGCTGATCAGGAGAGCGATCCGCCAGCGCCGGGATGAGCTCATTGGGCGTCCCGAACCTGGAGGCGGCCGCGAAGGCGAATGTCCTCGGACGAGCTTCCGATCATGACATCGAACGCCCCCGGCTCTACGGCGAACCTCTTCGATTTGACATCGTAGAATGCCAGGTCGCTCGCCGGAAGCGTGAACGTCACCTGCTGCCTTTCCTTCGGGTTCAGTGCAATCCGCCGGAAGCCCCGCAGTTCCTTGATGGGCCGCTTGACGCTGGGATTCTCCGCGTGCACATAAAGCTGCGCCACCTCGTCGCCGCGGCGTGTGCCGGTGTTCTGAATTTCGAAGCCGATCGTCGCCGTACCGTCGGCATTCATGCGCGCCGGAGAGATCTTCAGCCCGTCGTAGCGGAACGTGGTGAAACTCAGGCCGTGTCCGAAAGCGAACTGCGGCTTGCCCGTGAAATACAGGTACGTGAAGCCCTTGGTGACGTCGTA
>DATJYW010000280.1:0-7641 GCA_035499435.1 Candidatus Acidiferrales bacterium
CTGGGGGCTAACCCGGCGAAGGGCTCAAGCGTCGAGCCGGGAGGCGCGGGCCCAGGGGGGCCAGAGACGCAAGGAGCGTGGCATGCGCGCTACGGCGTGGCATTTCTGCGTCGTCCGGCGCGGTAAATGAGGATGCCCGCCATGTTGCTGACGACCACCACGGCCACGATTTTCTCGGCATATGCCGTGCGGCTGACGACATCGACCACGGGGTAAACGGCGATGAGCAGCGAGATAAGGCTCGCGGCCATCCCGGCTGCGGAAACGAGTTTCAGCCAGCCAGGCAGGCAGCCGCGAAGAGCGGGCGCTCCGAAGATGGGCAGGGCGAAGAGGGCGATGTAGGCGATGGCATAGTGCACGATCGAGGCATTGGCGAGCAACTGGCTGGACTCCTGTTCCTGCACACCAATTAGACTGAGCACGATCAAGGCCATGACCAGTGCGCCGACAAAGAGGATGGAGTTGACCGGCGTGCGCCGGATGGGGTGGAGGCGGGTGAACCACTGGGGCAGCACGCGGTCCCAGGCGGCGGCCATGGGGAGCCGCGTGACCCCGGTAAAGAGGAGGCTGCCGGCCGCGACGGCGCGGGCCATCAGGAGGGAGATGCCGAATTGCGCGGCCCAGTTGGCGGCGCCGGAATCACCGAACGCCAGGCGAAAGGTCTGGGGGATAGGACCGATGATGTTGATGGGACGCGCGCCGACGAACGCCAAGACGGTGCTGGTCCCGAGAATGAACATCACTGCGATGACGGGCGCGGAAATCATGACGCTCTGGCCGATGGTACGATCGGCGCGGCGCGATTCGCCGGCGAGGATGGCGATGTACTCGAAGCCGCTCAGGCCGCCGACTGTGATCTGGCCAAAGATGGCCAGGCTGAACCAGTCGAACCTGGGGAGCGCGAGAGGGAACGGTTCGAAGGAGTGGAGCGTGCCGCGAAGAACGCCCCAGACGGGCAAAGCGAGGAGGATCGCGTAAGCCAGGAGAATGAGGACGCTGCCGGCGTTGTGCAGCAGCTTGCCAATATCGAGGCCGTGGATGGCGACCAGGATCGTGCCGATCATGACAGCGCCGGTGATGGCGAGCGTGGCCGGCGCGCTCTTGGGCAGCCACGCCCATGAGGGGCCGAACATGTAGGCGAGGTCGGTAGGGATGACGAAGATGATGCTGGCGGTGGCGGCCATGCCGTACACCCACAGGTTCCATGCGATGAGGAAGCCGGGAAGCTCGCCGAATCCCTGGCGTGCCCACTGGTAGAGGCCGCCTTCGAGAGGCATGAGGCGGTTGAGAAAGATCACGACGGCGGCGAGAGGCAGGAAGAAGAGAGCAATCGCAGTGAGCCAGAATACGAGGTGCGGTCGGCCGAGCTTGGCGGCTATGCCGACCCAGGAGGAGCCGACCACGCAGAGCACCTGGGCGAGCACGAGGTCCCACAGCCCGAGTTCTTTGCGCAGGGTGCGGTCCTGGGCTGTCGCCATCGAGACATGATGCCACAGCAGCGCTCGAAAACGCCCTGGGCCCGCTGCCGGCCTATCGGCTGCTCGCCACGTTGAGCACCGCCTGCCAGAGAAACTGCACCAGGCCGTGCAGAGACTCCTCGCTCAGGCGCTCGACGTCGCTGTGCCAGCCGTGCTCTGCGAACTCCGACTCCTCGTATCGCGGGCCGATTCCGTAAGCCTGCACGCCTTTCGCGCGAAGCTCAGCAAGATCGGTAGCGCCGGTGACCATGCCGGGAATGGTGATGGCCCCGGGGTAGAGCCGGCGCTGCGCGGCTTCCAGCGCACGGAACATCTCGGTGTCCAGGCGGCTGGGCGGCGCCGGAGGATGCGTGGCCGTGCCGGGAACGATCTGGATCGCGGAATCGGAGACGATGCGCGCCATTTCGGCATAAAACTTCGGCATGTCTTCGTCGGGCAGCGCGCGGATATCGAGCATGGCCTCGGCCTGCGAGGGGATCACGTTGCGGCGGAATCCGCCGTTCAGCATAGTGGGCGAGATCGAGGTACGCAGGATGGAGTACTTGGCCAGATCGTGCTCGGCGAACCAGTTCTGGATGGCCGCGCTCTTGTTGGGGTCGACCAGGCCGTTATAGCGCGCCGCTTCCTCCGGCGGGCTGATGGTGGCCAGTCGCTCGAAATAGGCGCGGGTCACGTCGTTGAGGCGCATCGGCGGCTCCCACGTGCCGATCTTACTCACCGCGGTGGAGAGGTGCACGATGGCGTTGTCGCGGCGCGGGCGCGAGCCGTGGCCCGAGGTCCCCGTGGCCACCAGCGTCACCCCGCGTGAAACCTTTTCGGTCGCGGCGATTTCTACGTAGCGCACGCGGCCGTTTTCGGCGTGCACGAACCCGCCTTCGGCAAGCGCAAACTCGGATTCGATCTCCGGCCAATGTTCTTTGATGAGATAGTCGATGCCGACGCTGCTGGTGCCTTCCTCGCCCGCTTCGGCGATGTAGATGACGTCGCGGTCCAGCGGCACACCCAGGCGCTTGAGCTGGAGCATGACCATGAGGCCGGCAGCCACGCAGTCTTTGTTGTCGGTGGTGCCGCGGCCCCAGATGTAGCCGTCTCTGAGCAAGGCGCTGAACGGGTCGACCGGCCACTTCTCGCGCTGGATGCCCACCGTGTCGGTGTGACCCAGGATCGCGACCGGTTTCCCGCGGCCGTTCCCCTTGAGTCTGGCAACAAGGTTGGCGCGCGCGGGGTCGAGAGCGAAAACCTGGTTTGCAATTCCCTCGCGATCGAGAACCGTTTTCAGATAGTTGACCACCGCGGTCTCTTTACCGGGCGGATTAGTGGTGTCGATGCGCACCACGGCCTGATAATGCGCGAGTGTCTCGGACCGTGCCTTGGCCCAATCCACTGCGGGATCGGCAGCCGGGGCGAGGCGGGTCAACAGGAGGACGAGAGCGGCTTTGCGCCATGCAAGAGCGGCCATGGGGTGCATGTTAGCAGAGCCGCCGCGCGGGACGATACAATCCGCCTATGATCAAAGGCATCGAACACACCGCCATCGCCTCGGCGGACCCGCATCGGTTGGCGGACTGGTATGTCGCCCACCTCGATTTCGTGATCAACTATCGCTCGTCGCGCAGTAAGACGGTCTTCGTGAAGGCGTTCGACGGCTATATGATCGAGATCATCGAAGCCGAACCGGGCACCACCCCCGCAGAAGGTATGAAGGCAGCAGGCTTTAGACACCTCGCATTAGCGGTGGATGATTTCGACGCTACATACGCCCGCCTGGTATCCAAAGGTGTGGCTTTTCTGACAGAGCCCGAAAGAGCCAGCGGCAACACAATTGCCTTCTTCCGGGATTGTGACGGCAACATATTGCATCTGCTCCACCGCGAAAAACCGCTGCCATAGGCCACGAGCGTGGCTTTTTCACAACAGTCTGCGATGCGCTGGCGACACGTTGCAATGTGTATCGTTTTGACCACACTGTAACCACCGAAAGTCCTTTTGCATCAAAAGGTTGAACTTTCCCTTACCAAGTTGGTCTAATAG
Source organism: Candidatus Acidiferrales bacterium (assembly GCA_035499435.1). Taxonomy (GTDB): domain Bacteria; phylum Acidobacteriota; class Terriglobia; order Bryobacterales; family Bryobacteraceae; genus Solibacter. Next base: position 3,510 of record DATJYW010000280.1, read on the forward strand.
GAGTTTCAGATGGTTGTTGAGGTCGACTTTGCGATTTGAAACCACGATACAGCGCCCGGTGGAAGCATCCGGCGTCGGATTGCACTCGGGCGTTCCGGTTCGAATTCGCATTCTGCCCGCACCGGCCTCGGCCGGTATCGTCTTCCTCCGGACCGACCTCGACAAGGATCCCTTTCCGGTACCCGCCAGCTGGCGTAACGTCGCCCGCGTGAGCTACGCAACCAGCCTGATGCGACAGGGCGTACTGATCTCGACCACGGAGCACCTGCTGAGCGTGTTTTACTCGATGGGCATCGACAATGCCTATGTCGAGATCAACAACCTCGAGGTGCCGATTCTGGACGGCAGCGGGCTTCCGTTCGTGCGGCTGATCGAGCAGGCGGGGATCCGCCAGTACCGGCGCAAGCGGCGGTACCTGCGAATCCGGCGTCCCATTTCGGTCGAGGACAAAGGCAAGCGGATCAGCATTCTTCCGGCGGAGAGTTTTCGCCTCACCTGCGACACGGACTATCCCGCGCCGGTGGGGCGCCAGTCGCTCGAGCTCGAAGTGACCCCCGAGCGCTTTGCGGCCGAGATTGCGTTTGCGCGGACCTTCGGATGGGAAAAGGATCTCGACCAGATGCGCAACATGGGCCTGATCCGCGGCGCCAGCCTGGAGAACGCGGTTTGCTTCACCGATGAAGGAGTTCTGAATCCCGGCGGTCTGCGGGCCAGGGACGAGTGCTGCCGCCACAAGGCGCTGGACCTGATCGGCGACCTGGCGCTGCTGGGACGTCCGCTGCTGGGCCACGTAATCGCCGAGCGCGCGGGCCATGCGATGCACGCGGCGCTGGTGGCGCGCATCATGAGCGACCCCTCCCTTTACGAGATCATCACCTTCGACCAGTTGGCCTCGCGCGTCACGCAGGCGCTGGTGTCCTGAGGGCGGATTACTTTCCCGCCGCGAGCCAGATCGCCAGCCAGATGATGGTGAGGAAGGCTGCCGTGCTGCCGAAGATAATCCAGTGAGCACGGTCGAACCCGCCGCGCGCCGCTGCAATGAGCGCGGGTATGTTCTGGTTGGCTGACTCGGGTACGGGCGCCGGCGCGGCGGCCGGATTGGGAATCGGTGCAGGCGCAGGCGCTGGAAGATCGGCCAGTGCGACCGCTACCGCAGCAGCGGCGCCGACCGGGACCGGCGCCGAGGCGGATTGCGCGGCCACAGGCGCCCACGCAGAAGGAGTTTGAGGCGCGGGTGCCGGCGATAGCGCTGGTGTGCGCCGGACTTCCGAAGCCAGCCGGACGGGAACCGGCTCGGACTCAGGTTCGAGCGCGGGTGGTTGAACCACCGCGGCTTGCGCAACGATGGCCGCCGCTTGCCAGAGCGCTCCTTGCAGTTTTCCGTTGGCGGTCGCAGCCGCGGCCATGACTGGTGCCGGCTCGCCGGTTTCTACTGGAGCGGGCGGCGCTACGAGATCCTGCGCTGGAGCGGGCTCTTCCACGGGCGCGGCAGCGACTGCCGCCGCGACCACCGGTTCGAGGACAGGGGGCTCAGCCTCAGCCGCCAGGACTGCTGCCGCGGGTTCCGGGGTTGGTGCGGGCTCTGCGGGAGGTTGTGTTTCGGTTCCTGCCGCCACGACCGGCTCCGGTACAGGTGACGGATCTGGAGCGGTCTCGTGCGCCACCGGCTCGATTGCTGCCGTTGCCACCGGTTCGGGAATTGTTGTGGGCTCCGCGGACGCGGATTCGACCGCGGCAGCTTCCGCCGCGACCGGCTCCGGTGCGGCTGGCGGAGCGGGCGGGTTCTCCGGAGCCACCGGTTCAATTTCCGCTGCAGCTACCAGTTCAGGAAGTGGCGTGGGTTCCGCGGGCACGGCTTCGACCTCGGCCGCTTCCGTCGCGACCGGTTCCCTGGCGGTTGACGCAACTGAGACCGTCTCCGCCGCGGCCGGTTCGATTGCTATTGCTGCCGCCGGTTCGGGCGCCGGTGTGGGCTCCACGGGTGCGGCCTCGACCGCGACCACTTCTACCACCGGCTCGATGACGGTAGCAGGCGCTGGCTCGACTGCGGGTACCGCTTCTACCGGCATCGGTTCGCAACCAGCGCTCTCGACAGAGAGGGTTTCGGCCACAGGCTGCGGTCCTGGGCCCGGCACTGCTTCCACGGGCGCCGGCTCGACCGCTACAACTTCGACGGCTTCCACAACTGCGGCTGGGACTTCGGGTTCGGCGGCCACAGACGCAACTAGCGCCGTCTCCGCGGGTTCCGCGACGGGTAGTGTCTCGGGCACCTCCGGCGCGGCGGCTTCGGCAGCCTGCGCTGGTTGGGCTATGGCGGCAGCCGGCGCTTCCACACCCGGCTCCGCTGCCTCGACCGCCGGGTCGGGCGGTTCCTCGGAGGGCTGTGCGACCGCGAGCCTCGTGGTGGCCTCGCATACGGGCGCCGGCTGGGCTCCGGCAACCGGCTCCGCCGCCTGCACGACCACCGCGGCCACCGGCTCGGCCGGCTTAGCCACCACCGCGGCAAACGGCGCGAGCTCGGATTCGGTGCTCTGCGTCTGCGCCGGCGCTGCGGCCAATTCGACGGCCGAAGTTTCGGCTTCCGCGACCGTTTCCGGAGTCTCCGACCCGGCCGCCAGCAGCACGCCGGCGAATTCGGCCGCGGATTGATAACGCGCGGCCGGCTCCTTCGCCAGGGCCTTAAGCACAATGAAGTCCAGGAATCGCGGGAGGCCGGAGCGCATCGCGCTGGGAGCGGGCGGCCTCTGGTTGACGTGCGCGAGCATCAGCTCGAACTGGCTCCGGGAATCGAACGGCGGCCGGCCCGTGATCATTTCGTACAGCACCGTGCCCACGCTGTAGAGGTCGCTACGATGATCCAGGTCCTGGGCGCCCTTCACCTGTTCCGGAGAAATATAGTGGGGATCGCCCACCATCGAGCCGGACTCGGTGTCGCCGTTATTCAACTGGTAAGCCAGGGAGTAGTTGGTGAGCTTCCAGATGCCGTTGGGGCCGAACAAAATATTGGCGGGCGTGATGCCGCGGTGGATCACCTGGAAATCGTGGCCCGCGCCTACAGCGGCAAGCACCTGGCGGGTCGCTGCCAGCGCTTCGCGCCAGGGCAGCGGGCCCAGTTTCAGGCGCTCCGCCAGAGACACGCTCTCGAACAGTTCGGTGGTCATCACCAACTGGCCTTCGAGAGGCAGCGCCGTGTAGAAGGTCACCACGTGAGGGTGGCAGAGACGGGCGCGAATCCGCATTTCGCGGAGCAGGCGCTCCGCAGCATCCCGGTCGTCGCGTACACCCGCCGGCAAGGCCGTGAGAACCTCGACACGCTGGGCGAGCGTGTTCTCTACCCGATACACGACTGCGCTGCGGGAACGTGCCACAACGTCCAGAAACTTGTACCCGGAGTAGGTGCTTCCGAGTTCGAACTCCATCCGACCAGCCTCCTGACCGGCAGCGCGCGACACTGCGCCCGTCGCCGAAACATTGATTCTAAAAGCTGTGGGGGGTACGATCAATTTGCCAAACGATAGTACTCGTGGGACAGCAAAACCCGACTGGTCGAAAGATAGCGGCGTCGGCTAGCGCTTCCGATACATTTGAAAAGAAGTAACCTTCAGCACAAAGTATGCGCCCTACTGCCAATCCCCGTTACGACGGCGGGCGCACCACTCCTTTGCACGACGTGCGCCCGCATCCCCTACACGGATTCGAGATCCCATCCTTTGCGGTATTCGCGCGCCAGGTAGAGGTTGGCGTCGGCGATGTTGGTAACGCGGCCTGCTGTCGCGTCCCACACCAGCCGCTTCCCGGTGCGCAGCGCGATCGCATAGAGGTTCACCGCCTCGGAGATCGGGCCGGCGTTGATGAAGGCGCCGGGCGATTGCGCGCCGCCCTTGCATGCCTGCGCCCACTGGCGGAGTCCCGGAGATAGCTGCGGCGGTCCGCCTTCGCGGCGCGCGCGCACCGGAGGCGCTTCGCGGCCGGCCATCAGGCTCTCCGGAATCAGCCGCGGGCCGTCCACGTGGAAACCGGCAAGGATCTTGCCTTTGTCGCCGACGAACATCATGCCTTCGGCTTGCAGTTCCTTGCCATCGCCCAATTCCTCCGGTGTCGGAGGCTTCACGCCGCCTTCGTACCAGATCAG
>DATJYW010000281.1:0-38913 GCA_035499435.1 Candidatus Acidiferrales bacterium
TTGACCACCCAGACCAGCGCGCGGTACCGGAAACTCGGGATCACGAAAAGCCGATCGCGATCGAGGCCGGCGAGCGAATCCTCCACCACGGACTCCGCGGTGAGCCACCATGCTTTCGGCGCGAGCTTGCTGCGGTCCATATGCGCGGCGTCGTGGAACTCCGAATACGTGAAGCCGGGACAGAGCGTCTGCACGCGCACCGGCGAGCCGGCGCCTTTCAGCTCCAGGTACAGGCCCTCGGTGAAGCTGTTGATCCACGTCTTGGTGGCGCAGTAGCTGATCGCTCCGGGGTTGGTCATAAAACCGGCGACTGAAGCCAGGTTGATGATGCCGCCCTTGCGCCGTGCCACCATGCCGCCGAGCGCGGCGTGCGTGAGCCGTAGCGTGGCGATGACATGCAGCCGGTGCATGCGTTCCTGCTGCTCCAGGTCCGCATCGGCGAAAGTGCCCATGACGCCGAAGCCGGCATTGTTGACGAGCAACTCGAGGTTGTCCGCGGAGCGCAGACGGGCTTCGACTCGGTGGAGGTCGTCGTCTTCGGTGAGATCGGCGGCCAGAACTTCGCCCTTGAGTTCGCGGGCGAGCTCTTCCAGGCGGTCGCGGCGGCGGGCGATCAGAAGCAGGTCGTAGCCGCGGCGGGCGAGCGCGCGCGCGAAAACTGCGCCGATACCGCTGGAGGCGCCGGTGATCGCGGCGAGAGGGCGGGTGTGAGGCATGACTCAATAGTAGCGGTAATACTTTGTAAACAGGACTACTTTCACCTCCTTGGGGAGTTCTAAACTATAGCGAGCGAGGAGAGCTGGGATGCAGCACGAATGCGGCGATTGTTCGGGGCCGCGATACCTTACATCCTTTGGCCGGCGCAGTTTCATTCAAGTCGGATTGCTGGGCGGATTCGGACTCACGCTCGCGGATCTGTTGCGCGCCGGCGAGGTGCGCACGCTGAACGCTCCGGTGAAGAAGCCGGAGGGGCCCTCGAAGTCCGTCATCCAGATTGTTCTGCCGGGCGGGCTGGCGCACCAGGAATCGTGGGACCCCAAGCCGGAAGCCCCGATTGAGTATCGGGGGCCGTTCGGCGTGGTGAAAACCAGGATTCCGGGCGTCGTGTTCAGCGAGAACCTCTCGCGCACGGCGCAGATCGCCGACAAGATCACGGTGGTGCGCACGGTGACCGGCCGCATTCCCGATCACGCCATGGCTACCTACCAGATGTTCACCGGGTATCTGCCGACACCGGCGATCCAGCACCCGGCGATCGGCGCCGTGGTCGCGCACGAGCTCGGACTGAAGAACAATCTGCCCGCGTGGGTCGGGGTGCCGAACGTGCCGCAATCCGTTGGCACCGGATACCTCAGCTCGAAATACGGCGCGTTCGAATTGGGAGCCGATCCCGGGCAGCGCAATTTTCAGGTGCGCGACATCGCGCTGCCCAAGGGAATGACCGAAGAGCGGTTCGCGCGGCGGCAAAGCGCGCGGGAGGCGCTGGAAGAGCATTTCCGGCAGGTGGAATCGAACCCCGCGGAACTCGATGCGATGGGCGAGTTCTACCAGCAGGCATACAAGCTCATCAGCTCGCCGGAAGCGCGCAAGGCGTTCAGCTTCGAAGGCGAGAAGGACTCCATCGTGCAGCTCTACGGCGATGGCGGCGGGCGGCGCAGTATCGGCAAGCAGCTTCTGCTGGCGCGCCGCCTGGTGGAGGCTGGCGTGCGCCTTGTGACCGTGATGTACAACGGCTCGCAGGGTTGGGACAACCACGTGCGCATCAGGGAGGCCGTCAGCGAGGGCATGCCGGCATTCGACCAGGCGTTCGCAGGGTTGATCGCGGATCTCGATCAGCGCGGGCTGTTGAATTCGACGTTGGTGATGGTGACCAGCGAGTTCGGGCGCACACCGAAGGTCAACGAGAACGGCGGGCGCGATCACTGGGCGCGCTGCTACTCGCAGGTGCTCGCCGGGGGCGGCATCACACGCGGGCAGATCTACGGCGCGTCGAACGCGACGGCGGCGGAGCCGGACCGCGATCCGGTAACGGTGGAGGATTTTCTCGCGACAGTGTACAACCGTCTCGGCATCAACTCCGAAGATCGGCTGTTGGCCCCGGGCAATCGGCCGATCGATATCGTGCGCGACGGTAGGGTCGTTCAGGGACTATGCGCAAGCTAGTCCTGCTGGGCGTGGCCGCCGCGGGCGTCGTGTGCGCGGACCCGCGCTACATGATCGACTACGTGCTGCCGCGCGGAGGAAGCCAGGGCACGAGCGTCGACGTCGAGTTTCACGGGTTCGCGCTGGAGAATCCCAGGCAGGTGCTGTTCTACGGACCGGGGATCACGGCCAGTGACTTCCGGCCGTATGCCCGGCCTGGCGACGGCTTCAAGGTGAGGTTCCAGATCGCCAAGGATTGCCCGGTCGGCGAGCACGTGCTGCGCGTGCGGACGGCCACCGGCCTCACCGACGCGGTCACGTTCTGGGTAAGCCGCTTCCCCACCATCTACGAATTCGAAGACAAGGCCGGACAGAACGACACCATCGACCGCGCCAAGCCGGTGCCGCTCAATGTCACGGTCGAAGGACAGATTCTGCCGGGTCCCGACGCGGATATCGACGTGTACCGCGTCGAAGTGAAGGAAGGGCAGCGCGTGTCGGTCGAGGTGGAATCGGCGCGGCTGGGCACGCTGCATTACGGCGGCGAGAACGATCTCGCGGTACGGATCCTGGACGCGAACGGCAAGGAGCTCGGCCGCAACGACGATAGCGCTCTCTTCGTTCAGGACCCGGTGCTGGGCATGGTAGCTCGGAAGACCGGCAGCTACTTCATCGAGATCAAACAGCAGATCTTCATTCCGCCGCGGCAGGCTTGGTATCGCGCGCATATCGGGACCTTCTCTCGTCCCACCGCCATTTTCCCGGCGGGCGGACGATCGGGCACCACGATCAGCGTGCGTCTCCTGGGCGACCCCGCCGGCGAGCGCACGGAGCAGATCGCTCTTCCGGGGAAAGCCGGCAAGTTTGAGTATTTCGGCGATGCGCCGTCGCCCAACGTGCTGCGCATGTCGCCTTATCCGAACGTGGTCTGGCCCGCGGATTCGGCCACGTTGCCGGCCGCGCTCAACGGAATCCTCGCCAGGCCCGGCGAGGTTCATCAGTATCGCTTCCACGCGAAGAAAGATGAGGAGTGGAAGGTACAGGTTTTTGCCCGCGCGCTGGGGGCGCCCGTGGATCCGAAGGTCTGGATCCGCGCGGCTGGCCAGGACCGCCATATTCTTGAAGCCGATGACGCGCGGCTTCAAGACCTGGGGCTGCCCTCCGCGCGGGCCACCTGGTACATCAAAGACCAGCAGGATCCGGTCGCCATCTTCAAGCCTGGCGCCGATGGCGAGTACATTCTCGGGATCGAGGATGCCACCGGGGCCGGCGGGCCGGACCACGTGTACCGGGTGGAGATCGAACCCGTCCACAACGCGGTGTACACGCACATCACCGCGCCCGACGGTTACCAGATGCCGCGGCTGGCTGGCCTGATCATCCCGAAGGGCAACCGGTGGACGCTGGACGTGCAGCTTGCGCAGGGCCTGGGCAACAACTACAAGGGCGAGCTCGAGCTGGAAGCGCGCGGTTTGCCGAAGGGCGTCACCATGATCGCACCCCGGGTGCCCAAAGGCGCCGCGCGAGTGCCCGTGCAGTTCGTTGCGGCGCCGGATGCCGAGGAGCAGGCGGCACTGATCGAGATTCTGGCCAGGCCCGTGGATAAGGGCGTCAAGCTGGAATCTGCCTCACGCCAGGGCTTCGCGTTCACCAATCGCGGCGGGGAGCTGCCATGGCATTTCGTGTTTGTGGATCAGTACGCACTCGCGGTGGTCCAGCCTGCGCCGTTTCGCGTCAGACTTTCGCAGCCTCAGGCGCCACTCTTGCAGGGCAGCGAACTGCTGCTGAAAGCCACGGTGGAGCGCACTGAAGATTTCACGGGCGCGATCGAGATTCAGACGGACTGGGTGCCGCCGGGAGTCTCGAAGGAATCCACAGTCACGATTCCGGCCGACAAGACCGAGGCCACCTTCCGCCTGCAGGCCAACGACAAAGCGGCTCCGGGAACATACAAGATCGCGATGAACGCCTCGACCACGGGCGGCGACGGTTACAGCGGTATCGGGCGCGTGCGTGTCTCAAGCGAATTCGCCGAGCTGCGAGTCTCCCAGCCGTATCTCTCGATCGAGCTGCTGCGCTCGAGCGTCGAACAGGGCAAGCGCGGCGAGATCACCGGCACGCTCAGATTCAACCGGCCCCTGCCCGGCAAGGCGACCATCCGCCTCGAGCAGCTTCCGCGCGGGGTCAAGATGCTGGAGCCGGTACCCGTGATCACGGCGGCCGACAAAGAAGTCGTATTCCACGTGGAGGCCGATCCCGACGCGCTGGCCGGCCTCTACAGGGGCATCACGTGCGAAGTCGAGCTCAAAGAGGAAGGACAGACCGTGCATTCGCACACGGGATCGGGAATCCTGCGCGTCGATGCGGCAAGGTCGTCACTGTGAGGCTGAGCCTGATATTGGCCGCCGCGCCGTTGATCGCGGCCACAATTCCCCCGCCGCAGCCTCCGAAGCCCGTGAGCTTCCGGCTGGACGTCATGCCGGTTTTCTTCCGCGCGGGTTGCAACTCGGGAGGATGCCATGGCGCGGCGTCCGGTAAGGACGGATTCCACCTCGGTCTTTTTGGCTACGATCCGGCCGGCGATTATTACCGTCTCACAAAGCAGATGGTAGGCCGGCGCATCGATCTCGCCGCGCCCGAGCAGAGTCTGCTGCTGTTGAAAGCCACGGGCGCGGTGCCGCACTCGGGCGGCCGCCGCTTCAAGCCGGGCAGCGAATACTACAGCACGCTGCTGCGCTGGATTCAGGCTGGCGCGCCAGATGACGCTGCGAACGTCCCCACCGTCAGCGGGATCTCGCTCGTGCCGGACAAAGTGGTGTTCTCGGGCAAAGACAAGCGCCGCCCATTGCAGGTGATTGCCAGGTATTCCGATGGCACCACCCGCGTCGTGAACAACCTCGCGTTGTACCTCACGAATAACCAGGGCACGGCCGATATCGACGATCAGGGAGTCGTCACGGGCGGCAAGCGCGGCGACACGTTCGTCTTCGCGCGGTTCGCGAAGTACACAGTGGGCGCCGAGGTCATCGTCCTGCCCAATGGCAAGTTCAAGTGGCCGAAGCTGAAGGCAGACAACTACGTCGACGAGCTGGTATACGCCAAGCTGCAGAAGCTGCGCATCGTGCCCAGCGGCCCCGCCACCGACGAGCAGTTTCTGCGCCGGGCCTGCCTGGACCTGATCGGTCTTCCGCCCACCGGAGAAGAGTACAAGTCGTTCATGGCCGATCGCGCGCCAAACAAGCGTGCGAAGTTGATCGACGCGCTGCTCGAGCGCGACGAGTACGCCGACCTGTGGGCCACGAACTGGGCCGAATGGCTCAAGATCCGCAGCGATAGCAACAACGGTGCATTCGGCACAGATCGCAAGGCCGCCTACGCCTACTACCAATGGATCCGCGAGCAGATGAAGCGCAACACGCCGCTGGACCAGTTCGTGCGCGCGCAGGTGGCGGGCACGGGCAGCAACCTGCGGAATCCCCCGGTCAATCTCTACACCATGTTGCCGCAGGGCCCGTTCGATCCCAAGGGCGTAGCGCAGGATTTCTCCCAGGTATTCACCGGCGTGCGCGTGCAGTGCGCGCAGTGCCACAATCATCCGTTCGACCGCTGGACCCAGGAAGACTACTACGGCTTCGTCAGCTTCTTCACCGGCGTCAAGCGCAAGGTGGCCAGCGAAGCGCGCGAGATGTACGTCTACGACGACCCGAATGCGCCGCCCGCCAAGCACCTGCTGGACGGCCACCCGGTACCGGCGCGTTTCCTCGGCGGCGATGCCCCGGATGTACAAGGCAAGGACCCGCGCGCCGCTCTTGCAGACTGGCTTACTTCGAAGGACAACGCCCTGTTCCGACAGAACCTGGCAGACCGCATCTGGACGCAGTTCTTCGGCCGAGGCATTGTGGACCCAGTGGACGATGTCCGCATCAGCAATCCGCCGAGCAATCGCGAGCTGCTCGAGGAACTGGGCCGGCGGCTGGCGGACTACGGCTATGACGCACGGCGCCTGGTCCGCGACATCTGCAATTCCCAGGTGTACCAGGCATCCGTGGCGGCGAACGACAGCAACCGCGACGACGATTCGCAGTTCTCGCACCAGCGACTGCGCCGCCTTCGCGCGGATGTCATGCTGGACGCGCTCTCGCAGATCACGGAGACGCCCGGCGAGTTCAGCGAGAGCCCGCGCGGCGTGCGCGCCATGCAGCTCTACGAAGGGCTCTACCGCTCCGACAATTATTTCCTGAAGACCTTCGGCGCCTCTGCGCGCGATTCCGTGAGCACTTCGGAAACGCGCATCGAGCCGACCCTGGCCCAGGCGCTCCACATGGTGAACGGCAACACCCTCGAAGGCAAGCTCGCCCGAAGCCAGGTGGTGCCCGCGATGCTCAAGGCGGGCAAGAAGCCGAGCGAGATCATCGACGATCTTTTCGTTCGCGCGCTCGGCCGCAAGCCGTCGGAAGCCGAGGCAAAGAAGATGCTGTCACTGGTCTCGGCAAGCCCCGGCGATAAGTCGGGCTACGACGACGTGCTGTGGGCGCTGGTCAATTCCACCGAGTTCGAGTTCAACCACTGATATGCGCGCCCTCATCATTTTGGTGGCAGGCGCGTGTGCTTGGGCACAACCCGGGCACCATCCGAACTACGATGACGACGTCCGCCCGCTGTTTACGCGCCGCTGCTTCGGCTGCCACAACGCCAGCGAGATGCGCTCGGGACTCAGCCTGGAAAGCTACGCGGGAGTGATGAAGGGCGGATCTTCGGGGGATGTCGCGACCGCCGGGCGCGCTGCCTCCAGCATGCTGTTCAAGGTGGTCAACCGCGACGATGGCGTGCCGCAGATGCCGCTCGGCCAACCCAAGCTCCCTGAAAACGAGATTGCGCTGATCCGCGATTGGATTCAGCTCGGCCTTCCGGAGAATGCCGGCAGTGTGGCGAAGGGAGCCGTCGGGCCATCCACGGAGTATCGCCGCTCCGATTTGAACAAGCCCACGGGCGCGCCCGCTATGCCCGCGAGCCTGCCAGCCGTGGACGTGAAAGAGCCGGCACGCGCGCATCCGATCACCGCGCTTGCGGCGAGCCCGTGGGCGCCCCTGATCGCCGCCGCAGGGCACGAGAAGATCTACCTGTACGACCTCAGTAACCGGGCGCGGGCAGGCGAGGTGGCGTTCCCGGAAGGCATCCCCTACGTACTTCGATTCAGCCGCGACGGCGATTTGCTTCTGGCCGCGGGCGGTAAGCCCGTGCAATCCGGGAAGGCGGTGTTGTTCGACGTGCGCACCGGAAGACGCATGGCGGCCGTGGGCGACGAGCGCGACATCGTGCTGGCAGCCGATGTCACGCCCGACGGCAAGCTGATCGCGCTCGGCGGTCCCGGCAAGGTGGTGCGCGTCTACTCCGTGGCCGACGGCAAGCCGGTCTACGAAATCAAGAAGCACACCGACTGGATCACTGCGCTCGAATTCAGCCCGGACGGCACACACCTTGCGACGGGCGACCGCAGCGGCGGTATCTTCCTATGGGAAGCCGCTACCGGCGGCACGGTGGGCGCGCTCGCCGAGCACAAGGAGTCCATCACGTCGCTGAGCTGGCGCGGCGACGGCCAGCTATTGGTGTCGGCGAGCGAAGACGGCAATCTCATCGTGTGGAACGTGGCCGACGGTTTTCCGATCTCGACGATTTCCAAACCTCACACGCCGAAAGCCGCGCCTGGACAGTACGGGGTGATTCCCGGCGGCGTCCTCAGCGCGCAATTCACCAGCGACGGGCGGATCGTCAGCGTGGGCCGCGACTCCGTAATCCGCGTGTGGGGCGCCGACGGCAAGCCGCGCGGCGCCGCCAGCCCGCCGAACGACGCCTTGCTAACCAAGGTCGCCGCGGGTGCCGATGGGAAGCTGGTCATTGCCGGCGATTACCAGGGAAAACTGATTTTGTGGGACGGGACGAAGGTGGCGATCCTGCGAGGGGCGGCGCCGATGACAACGGCCAGCGCCGCTATGCCAACGCATCCCACTCTTCGGGATCGATATGAGCCTGACTGAGGATACTGCGCAAAGTGCCGACCGGAATCTCGTTCTTCTTCGGAACGATGGCCGTATCCACAACACCCCGAACCGATCGTACGAACTTGACGTGGCTGCCCTTCTGAGTGGCCTCCGCAAAGCCCGCGGCCTCCAGCCGGCGTTTCACTTCCCGGAAGCGGAGCGGTCTAAGCCGCCCCAACCTCGACCTCGATCGTTCGAACGATTGGCGGGCGAGTAGGTCGCGGTGGCTCGAAGTGCAATTCGAGCGCTTCCTGTAGGTTCGCGAGTGCCTCCTCTTCAGTGGAGCCCTGGCTCGCGACATCGACCTCCAGACACTGCGAGACAAACCACTCTCCCTCGCGCCAAACCGTGGCGGCAAACGGCCGTTTCATGCTCCTATTGTTCCATAGTCAGGCCGGGTGAGTTACAAAAAAAGCCGGACCCGGGGCGGAGGATCCCCGGATCCGGCCAGCCTGCAAGTGCGAGCGCTTAGACAGCCAAATACAACGTGCTGCCTTTGCGGTTGACCAACAGGAGAGTCTCCTCTTTCGATGCGCTCATGGCACGCTCGAAGTCGGAGGTATTCTTCACGGGCTTGCGATTCACTTCCTGAATCACATCACCCCGGCGAAGACCCGCTTCCGCGGCGGCACTCGCCGGACTGACGTTCGTCACTACCACGCCCGGGGAGTTGGCCGGAATGCCGAGGTCCCGGGCCGTCTGCGCGTCCAGGTCCTCAACGCTCACACCCGAGAGCGCGCTCTTCGAGCCGTCGCTATTGTGGCGCTCCACGGCCGCCTGGGTCGTGGGAAGCTCGCCCAGCTTCACGGCCATCTCACGCTCGCCGCCGTTGCGGAATACCTTCAGGTTGACATTGCTATCCGGGGCCATCATCGAAATGGTCATGCGCAGGTCGTTGCTGTCCGCAACCGGCTTGCCGTTGACCGAGAGAATGATGTCGCCCTTCTGCAATCCCGCTTTCTGCGCGGGGCTGTCGGCGCTGACGTCGCCCACCAGGGCGCCGCGCATTTCCTTGTCGCCGAACGCTCTGGCGATCGCCGGCGTCAGATCCTGCGGGATGATGCCGAGGTAGGCGCGCGTGACCTTGCCGTTCTTCACGATCTGCTCCATGACGTTGCGCGCCATGTTGGCAGGGACCGCGAAACCGATTCCCTGGTTGCCTTCAGAGCCGTGCGCAATGATCGCCGTGTTGATGCCGATCAGGTGGCCGCGGTCGTTCACCAGCGCTCCGCCGGAGTTGCCGGGATTGATGGGAGCGTCGGTCTGGATAAAGTCCTCATACTCCTCGATGCCCAGGTGCGAACGGCCGGTGGCGCTCACGATTCCCATCGTGACCGTCTGGCCTACGCCGAACGGATTGCCGATCGCCAGCGCATAGTCGCCCACCTGCACCTTGGACGAATCGGCGATCGTAATCGCGGGCAGCCCCGCCGCATCGATTTTCAGCACCGCGATGTCGCTCTTGGGATCGGTGCCGACTACCTTTGCCTTATACTCGCGCTTGTCGCCAAGCGTGACGCTAACATCGGTGGCGCCATCGACGACGTGATTGTTGGTCACGATGTAGCCGTCAGAGGTCATGATGACGCCCGAGCCGAGAGCATGCTCCCGCTGCTCGGGGGCCTCTCTGAACTGACGGTTGAAATCGCGCCCGAAGAACTGCCGGAAGAAGGGATCGTCGGGCATCTGCTGGAAGCCCGTGGGCATCTTGGTGACCTTGGAACTGGAAATACTGACCACGGAAGGCAGCGCCTTCTTTACCACCGGAGCAAAGCCGGTCCGGCTGGGAGCCTCGTCCTGGCTTGCCACGTTCAGGGCCAACGCCGGATGTTGGCTCGCAAGGTGTTCGGCTGCGGCAAGGCCGACACCACCCAGTCCTACGACGAGCGCCGCGGCAGCCACGATGGCTTTAGGGCGCCTCCAGAAATCTCGTTTGTACATTGAACCTCCTAAGAATCTCGCGTGGCCGCCGGCGCCCTGAAATTCAGGCTCGTGGCCTCCAATTCGTTGGACGAGACATCCTCCCGCGGGTATTTACCGGCGAGTCGGTATGCCGGATACCGGCGATTTGGTACTCCGCATCTCTCAGGAAATAATGCCCTTACGCACCGCGTAGAGGATCAGCTCGGGGATGCCGCGCAGGTTCAGCTTCTGCATCACGCGGGCGCGATGCGTCTCCACCGTGTACACGCTCAAATCCAGCAGGTTCGCGATATCCTTGCTGGACTTGCCCTCGGCCACCAGTTGCAGGATCTCGCGCTCGCGCGGGGTCAGCAGCTCGTAGGAGTCCTCCGCCCCGGTGCGCTGGAGCTTGCGCATGTAGTCTTCCAGCAGTACTTTTCCGACCGCGGGACTGAAGAACGACTTGCCGGCCGCGACGGCCCGAATGGCGCTCGCCAGGTCGGCTTCGGCGGAATCTTTCAGAAGGTATGCCTTGGCCCCGGCCTTTAGAGCCCGCAACACGTACCCTTCGTCGGAGTGCATACTGAGCATCGCCACCTGGGTGTCGGGCAGCTCGGCGTGAATCTGGCGGCATGCCTCGATGCCGTTCAGATTCGGCATTCCGACGTCCATGATGACGACGTCGGGCTTCAGCTTCCCCGCCAGGGCCACCGCCTCGCGCCCGTCGCTGGCCTCGCCTACAACCGACAGGTCCGACTGGGCGTCCACAACCATGCGAAGGCCGGCGCGAATCAGCGTGTGATCGTCCGCCAGCAGGACGCGGATGGTCCTCACGAATCGATCTCCGGCAGGGAAGGATAAGGGAGCTCCGCGCTCAAGGTTGTGCCGGTGCCGGACACGGATTCCACGGAAAAGGTCCCACCCAGGCGTTTCACCCGCTCTTCCATGCCGACCAGGCCAAGACCGCGCGTCCGGCCGGGATCGAATCCGTGCCCATCGTCATGCACGCGCACCAGGATAGCGCCTGCCGGCCGCTCGACGGCAACCTTCGCGTTCCGGGCGCCGGAATGCCGCACCGCGTTGGTCAGGGCTTCCTGCACCAGGCGGTAGATGCAGATGTTGTACTCGTCGGGCAGGTCTTCGGGGACATGATCCGAATCCACATCCACTTCGATTTCGCTCCGCCGCGAGATCTCGCGTCCCTGCCATTCGAGCGCCGCCGCCAGGCCAAGATCGTCGAGCATCGACGGACGCAGCAGAAGCGCAATGTTCCGCACCTCCTGGAACGTTCCCTCGGCCACCGACTTCATCTGGTCGAGCTGCGCCTTCAGTTCCGGCTGGGTACCGGAGACGCTCGCCGTCAAGCGCCCGATATCGACCAGCAGCGCGCCCAGCGCCTGTCCGATCTGATCGTGCAACTCGCGCGAGATCGAGCGGCGCTCGTTCTCCTGCGCGTCCACCAGGCGCGACGAAAGAAGCTGCAACTGGTGCCGGCTGCGCGCCAGCTCGACATACCGAAGACGGGTTTGCCTCTCCAGCCGCACGATGTAAACCATGCTGACCAGCACCAGCAGAAGCCCGCTCGCGAACGCGATGGCCAGCGCTCGCGTCAGTCCCGACTGCAACGCCGCGAACTGTCCCACCAGGGTACGGTCGGCGTGCTGGAGCTGCTCCCGGTTCCAGGAGCGGAGCTTGGCCGACCAATCCAGGATCTGCTGCTGGACGGGAATGATGTCGCTCCGCGCGGCGTGAGTTTCGGGCTTCCGCCGCGGCGGTTGTTTGGGTGCTTCCAGTACCGAAACATAAAGCGTACGCTGCTGGAGAAAGACGGCCTGCATTCCGCGCAACAGCAGGATCTCCTCGGTATCCTGCGTGGCGGGATAGCGCCTCAGATCGCCGTCGATCTGCGTCGTGAGCTGGTCCAGGCGCTGGCGGGCGGCTTCATCTCTGTCCACCTGAGCCTGCGTGACGAATTCCTGCACCGCCTGGTTGTAACTCTGAATCGACAGCCACAAACCTGCGAGCATCTGGGTGCGCTCGGCCAGCGCGTGTGTAACCGCCAGTTCCTGCGTGTGCATGTCGTCCAGAAAGCGCACCGCCACCGCGCCCGCCACGAGCAAAAGAACCAGCAGCGCGGCGCAGACCCCCAGAAGCAGCCAGCGTAGCCTGCCGGACGGCGGCTCCGGCTCGCGCCATGAGGCTTCGGCCGGATTCTCGATCATCGTAGCCATGAGCGGTGCGAAGCCAGGACTATTTCATTATCGGATGATCCGGTCACGTGACATACTTTCGCTGCGCCTGCGGTGCGGCTTGCGCGCCGGTTCCCGTCCCGCAGGCGTCCTTCGCTTAGGGCGATCCACAGGCAGAGGTTGGATTTGTCCGTTCATCTCCGCCAGTGCGGCGTTGCCGCACTCCAGCGCCCCAATCCGGTCCCTGCGGCGAATCGCAGCCAGCATCAACTTGACGTGCGGGATAGCACGCGCCAACCATTCCGGATTTGCGCGGGGCACAACCCGCTTGTCCGACGCATATGACTGGTATGCCCGGTAAGATGGCCGGCACATCTGGTGCATTTCATACAGGCACTGGTGACACGACTCGACCTGGCCGTCCCATTCAGGCTGCTTCGCCTTTTCGAGTCCGTCGAGAATGCTTTTTAGTAAGACCTTGGTACTGTCGTACAACATAAGTTTCTGAAGCAGGTTCACAACCTGCTCCGTCACCCCCAAACTGTTAGACGTGCCAGACCCCCGAGCGCCCGTTACCGGAAAGTCGGTACAAAACCAGCCGGGGAGATGGTACTAGACGGTGCTTCCGGCCGCCGCAACCGGCACGGTGGCGGATTGCAGCCGATCCCGATTGCGCTCGAATCGCAGGACCGAATCGGCCTCTTCGCTCTCGATGAGAAAGCAGCGAATCGGTCCGAAAACGGCATCCAGCTCCACCGGCAGGCAGGTCGGCAGGTATACCCGCATGACACGCGGGTCGTAATAGCGGAAGATGAGCCGTCGCCCCCGCTGATCGACCACGCGCAAAAAGGTGCGCAGGTGCTTTCGCAGCACGGCCATGGACGACTCGGAGCGGAAGAAGATGCCCCAACTGTTTCCCCACGCCGCGTGAACCAGGTCCCGCGTGAAAGCGTCGTCGTACAGTTCTACCAGGTAAGGCGCGGTCACCTGAAGCTGCCAGGGCAGCGTGCCCGAGTAGAGGCAGCACTGGCGGCGCCGGACGGTTTCGACCTTACCGTAGATGCTCTCGTCGCGCGCTCCGTCGAGGATGCACCAAAGGCCCTCGCGAGCCGTGGCGCCGGCATTGAGTATCGACAGTATCCGGTTGCCGGTGCTCTCGTCGATCATGTGAGGGTCTTGGCAGCCGCGGCGGCGCGCGCGCACTCCTCGCAGAAAGGCACGCCGGCCCGGGCAGCTTCCTTCTGCGCCTCGGCGATCGCCAGCGTATCCAGGTCGGGAGAGAAGGTCTGCTCCTCGATGAAGGGTTCCGGCCGCGCCGCCCTCGGCCGGGGCGAGGCCCAGACCACCCGCGGTTCTTCGCCTGGCGCGATGCTCAGCGGCAACAGCTTTGGAATCGCCCGAACCAGCCTGAAGCGCCCCCAGGCGATCTCCGAAGCCAGGGCGTTCAGCAGCGCGTCGTCCGGGCGCGCATGAGCGGAGAGGTACCCGGCGCGGACCGCCAAGTCGCGAAACCCGGCCATGCGCGTTCGGTCCGTCCGAAAACCGCGCAGCCAGGCCAGCGTCCAGTCACGATTCGGGAAGGGTTTGTACTCCTCGTCCGGCAGTAGCGCCTCGTCCCCTGTGCGAACCTCCCAATCGTATCGGGACTCCATTCCCTGGCATCATAGCAAACCCGGATTCCTGAGCCGCGGCTGCTAAAATCAGATCATCGATGCCCACCCAGGCCCGGCCAGCCACCGCGCGACAGTTCTTCTCGCGCCACGGCACCCTTTCCCAGTGGCACCCTACTTACGAGTTCCGGCCCGGGCAGGTCGATATGGCGGAGGCCGTGGAATCGGCGCTCGCCGACCGCCGGCACCTGATTGTCGAAGCCGGAACCGGCACCGGCAAGACGCTCGCATACCTTGTGCCGGCGCTGCTCAGCGGCAAGCGAATCATCGTTTCCACCGGCACCAAGACTCTTCAGGAGCAGCTCTTCTTCAAGGACATCCCCTTCCTGCAAAAGCATTTTCCGCGGCCTTTGAAAGTCTGCTACATGAAAGGGCGCAACAACTACGCCTGCCGGCAGAAGATCTACGACGCGGAAAAGGAGCCGGTGCTGAGCGGGCTGGAGGAGGTGGCCGATTTCGAAATCATCCGCGAGTGGGAGAAGACCACCGAGTTCGGCGACCGCGCCGAAATCCGCAATTTACCCGAATCGTCCACCGCCTGGGCGAAGGTGGACGCCCGCAGCGACCTGTGCACCGGCCAGAAGTGTCCCAACTTCGATCGCTGCTTCATCACACTGATGCATCAGCGCGCGCAGGAAAGCGACATCATCATCGTCAACCACCACCTGTTCTTCGCCGACCTCTCGCTGCGCGACGAGAATTACGAAGGCGGCGTGCTGCCCGAGTACCACGCGGTGGTGTTCGACGAAGCGCACGAGATCGAAGACGTGGTGGGGCAGTATTTCGGCGTCTCCATCAGCAACTACCGTTTCCAAGAATTGCGGCGCGACATCGCCGCCATGGGACGGAGCAAGAAATTCGGCACGCCGGAGCTGGACCGGATCCTGGAGCGCCTGGAAGAGCTTTCCAACCAGTTTTTCACTCTGTTCGGAGACGCCGAGCGACGCGTCGCATTCACCGGCCGCGACGCCTTCCGTCAGGAGCACGAAGACCTGTACGACAGCCTCAGGGCATCGCTGGACCTGATCGGGTCGCACCTCAAACTCCTGCAGAATCCGCCGGAGGAGATCATCCCGCTGCACCGGCGCACGCTGGAATTGGGTGAGGGGCTGCGTTTCCTGCTGGAAGAGGACGACGAGCGATTCGTCTATTGGTTGGAGAAGCGCGGGCGCGGCATCTTCCTCCAGGCCACGCCGATCGACGTGAACGATATTTTGTCGGGGAAGTTGTTCGACCAGGTGGAAACCGCGGTCATGACCTCGGCCACGCTGGCGGTCGCGGGCGGCTTCGACTTCGCACAGAAGCGGCTCGGCGTGGCGAACGCGCGCACCCTGGTGGTGCCGGGCCACTTCAATTACCAGAAACAGGCGCTGCTTTACGTGCCGCAACACCTGCCGGAGCCGCGCGACGCGGCGTTTCCGCAAGCCGCCGCGGAGGAAATCGTCAAGATCCTGGAACACAGCCGCGGCCGGGCCTTCGTCCTGTTCACCAGCTACCAGCAGATGCGGATGGTACACGACCGCGTGTCGTTCGAAATCGACTTCCCGACGCTGTTGCAGGGCACCGGCCCGCGCAACGCCCTGCTGGAGGAGTTCCGCTCGACGCCACACTGCGTACTGTTCGCTACCTCATCGTTCTGGCAGGGCGTGGATGTGCCGGGCGAGCAGTTGAGCTGCGTCATCATCGACAAACTGCCCTTTGCGGTGCCCAACGACCCCGTGGTCAACGCCCGCATCGAGAGCATTCGCAAGGCCGGCGGCAATCCTTTTTACGACTACCAGATTCCGCAAGCCGCCATTGCGCTGAAGCAAGGTTTCGGGCGCCTGATCCGCGCAAAGACAGACCGCGGCGTCCTTGTCCTGCTGGACAACCGGATCACGAAACAGCGTTACGGCCAGGTCTTTTTCGACAGCCTGCCGGACTACGGATTTACCATGCAATTGAGCGACGTGGAGAAGTTTTTCAATGTTTGAAGTGACTATCGAAGAGACATTCGCCGCCGGCCATGCGCTGCGCAACTACAAGGGCAAGTGCGAGAACGTGCACGGACACAATTACCGATGCCAGGTGACGCTCGAAGGCGAGCAGTTGGACGATATCGGCCTGCTGGTGGATTTTGTGGAGTTGAAGCGGGTGGTCCACTCGGTGCTCGACCGCATGGATCACCAGTGGCTGAACGATTTTCCACCCTTCGACAAGCTGAATCCTTCCGCCGAGAATATGGCGAAGTACATATTCGACGAAGTCTCCGCCGGTCTGGCGACGAACGGCGCGCACGTGACCGCGGTGCGTCTCTGGGAGACAGACACCGCCAGCGCAACGTATCGCGGGTGAGCCGTCAGGCTTCAGGCATCAGGCTTCAGCCAAACCACACCTTCCACCTGTCGCTTGGCCGGCTAACGCCTGAAGCCTGACGCCTGATGCCTGTTTATTTCCCGTAGTACGCCGCGTTCTTTGCGGTGAATTCGCCCCACTTCTCCGGCAGATCGTCCAGCGCGAAGATCGCCGAAACGGGGCAGACCGGAACGCAGGCGCCGCAGTCGATGCACTCCACCGGATCGATGTAAAGCATCTCGGCTTCGGCGTGGTTCGGTTCATCCTTTTTCGGATGAATGCAATCGACGGGGCAAGCGTCCACGCAAGCGGTATCTTTGGTGCCAATGCAAGGTTCTGCGATTACGTAAGCCATGCGTTATTTTCCCAGGTTCTAATTCATACCACAGGCCAATTGGGAAACACAAATCCGGTTCGAAGACGAACGCGGGGAAGACTTTCGCGCTTGCCATCCCGGCGGAGGCGCACGACACTGTAAGGGATGCTCGCCAAAGTTCGCAAAGCCGTCTTCCCCGCCGCGGGGCTGGGCACGCGATTTCTTCCGGCCACCAAAGCGCAGCCCAAAGAGATGCTCCCGATCGTCGACAAACCGATCATTCAGTACGGCGTCGAGGAGGCGATTCATTCGGGCATTCAGAACATGATCATCGTCACCGGCCGCGGCAAAACTGCCATCGAGGATCATTTCGATGTCAGCTTCGAGCTCGAGTACCTGTTGGAGAGCCGCTGCAAGAAGGAACTGTTGGCCATCGTGCGCAATATCTCCGACATGATCAGCGTCAGCTATGTGCGCCAGAAGGAGGCGCTGGGGTTGGGCCACGCGGTGCTGCGGGCGATGGAACTGGTGGGCGATGAACCCTTCAGCGTCGTGCTCGCCGACGACTTGATCGAGGCTGAAACCCCATGCCTCCGGCAGTTACTGGATGTTCACGAGTTTTTTAAGGCGCCTGTGCTCGCGGTCATGGAGGTGCCGCCGGAAAACATCTCCGCATACGGCGCCATCGACGCAGAACCGGTAGTTCACAACGGCACCAGCGATCGCGTCTTCCGCATCCGCGATCTGGTGGAAAAACCCAAACCCAACGAAGCGCCTTCCAACCTGGCGATCATCGGCCGCTACGTGCTCACACCGGACATTTTCGATTCCCTGCAGAGCATCACCCCCGGCAGCGGGGGAGAGATTCAACTGACCGACGCCCTCCGCGACCTCCTGCGCTCCCGACCGATCTACGCCTACCGGTTCGAAGGCACGCGCTACGACGCCGGCGACAAGCTCGGATTCCTGAAAGCCACCGTGGAGTTCGCGCTGCGCAGGCACGATCTCGGCGGCCCGTTCCGCGAGTACTTGAAGGGTTTAAACCTGTAGAGGGGCGCGGACTTTATGTCGTCCGCGCTCCTTTCACTACTGATGTCTGACCGTGCCGCCGCTCTCGGTTCGCACGCGCGGCCGCTTACTCTGCGCGTAGTCGGCGCCCGCTTCTCCCGATGAAGCGATATCGTGCGCGCCGGTGCGCTCCATGATCTGTTTGGCGCGCTTCACCCAGTTCGCATCGTCGCAATGCACAGACACCAGAATTCCGCCCTCGCGCACCATGCCTTCGTAGCGCTTGGCCTCGTATTCGGGAAATCCCATGCCGATCAGGGCTCCGATGATACCGCCCACCACTCCTCCGCCGCCGGCTCCGGCCAGTGCGCCCATGATTGGGCCGGCTGCGATGAAGGGCCCAAGCCCGGGAATAGCCAGCGAGCCGATTCCGGCAAGCAACCCCAATGTGCCGCCCACCACCACACCGGTGCTCGCTCCCGCCGCCACTCCTTCGGGCGCCTTTGTGCCTTTCTCATGCGCGAAATCTTTGGTGCCGGTGTTGTCCGGCAAAAGGGCCGAAATGTCTTCGCGACGGAAGCCGTCCGCCACGAGCTTATCCACGCCGTTCTCGGCCATTACGCGGTCGTTATAGATGCCAAATACTGAAGTGTTCGCCATTGTATGCTCCTTTTTTACTCTCGATTCGATCGTTTACCGGGATCCTGTTTTTGACTTCGGCGGCTCGACCGTAATCTGGCTGACGACGTTGCCGCTGCCAGCGACCTGCTCGGCCTTCTGCTCCACACTGCGCTTCTCATCATCGGAGCGGACTGGTCCTTTGAGTGTGACCTTTCCGTCTTGCGCGATGATTTTCACGTTGTGCGCGTAAGTAGATAGTGACTTATCTTCCACTACCGCTTTGCGGATTTTCTTCATCATGTCGCGGTCAACCGTGTTGTTTTTTGCTTGGTCCGCTGTCGGCTCCGTCGTCTTGGACTGGTCGGATGCCGGCTTGGAACTGTCCTGCCCATAGAGGTGAGCGCCGTTAATCGACATCGCCCCAGCGATGGCAAGGGCTGCCAGCATGAGTCTGGTCACGGGTGATAATCCTCCCGGATCGGATATTGCAGGTTGAGGCCCACACAAGAAACGGCCGGGTTGTTGCCGCTCTTGCGTACGGCGCTACACTGAAGGCGCATGGTTCCAGAAGCGCTGCGGAAAAAAGTGCGCTCCCTGCTCGGGCCGCGCGGGTATCTCGACGAGCCGGAAGATCTGGCACTCTACGAGTACGACGGCAGTGTCGATAAGCACGCTCCCGACCTGGTCGCTTTTCCGCGTACCACGGAGGAGGTCGCGGCCCTGGTGAAGCTGGCGCGCGAGTTCGGCATTCCGTTCGTCGGACGCGGCGCGGGGACAGGGCTCTCCGGCGGCGCCATTCCGCGCGAAGGCGGTCTGATGATTGCGTTCGCGCGCATGAACCGCGTTCTGGAGATCGATCTGGAGAACGAACGCGCCGTGGTTCAGCCGGGCGTGGTCAACCTGGATATCACGCTGGCGGTCGAAAAGGCCGGGTATTTCTACGCGCCCGATCCCTCCAGCCAGCGGGCGTGTACCATCGGCGGCAACGTGGCGGAGAACGCCGGCGGACCCCACACCCTTGCCTACGGCGTCACCACCAATCACGTTCTGGGGCTGGAACTGGTGATGCCGGACGGCACGGTCGTCGAGACCGGCGGGAAAGAGCTCGACCTCCCGGGCTTCGACCTCACCGGGCTGCTCACGGGCAGCGAGGGGACCATGGCGCTGGTCACCAAAATCATCGTTCGTCTCGTGCGCAAGCCGGAGCTGGTCAAGACGATCCTGGTCATCTACGAATCCAGTGAAGACGCGGGGCGGTCGGTCGCCGAGATCACGGCTCGCGCCATCACGCCGGTCGCGGTCGAGATGCTGGACGGCGTCATGCTCCGCATGGTCGAGGAAGCGACGCACGCCGGCTATCCTCTCGATGCGCAGGCGGTGCTGTTGATCGAGCTCGAAGGCATCCGCGAGGCGGTCGAGGCCCAGGTCGAGCAGGTGCGCGATGCCTGCAAGTCGAGCGGTGCGCGCGAATTCCGCGTGGCGCGATCGGCCGAAGAGCGCGACCTCTTATGGAAGGGGCGCAAGAACGCCTTCGGCGCGGTGGGCCGCGTCAGCCCGACGTACTACGTGCAGGACGGCGTGGTGCCGCGAACCAAAATCGCCCCAACGCTGCATTTCATCGGGGAGGTGGCGCTGCGGCACGGCCTCACCATCAGCAACATCTTCCATGCGGGCGACGGCAACCTGCATCCCATCATTCTCTTCAACCCGCGCAAGCCTGGCGACTTCGAAAAGGCCAAGGCTGCCGGAGAAGAGATTCTGGTGTGGTGCATCGAATCCGGCGGCTCCATTACCGGCGAGCACGGCGTCGGCATGGAAAAGAACGAGCTGATGTCGCGCCAGTTCCCGCGCGAGACGCTGGAGATGATGGGCCGCCTGAAGCAACTGTTCGACCCCGACGCGCTGTTGAACCCCGGGAAAGTGCTGCCTACCGGCAAGGGTTGCGTCGAGATCCGCCAGGCCCCCTGGGTTGGCGAAGCGGCGCCGTTGTAGGACAGGCTTCCGGCGTATCCAGGCACCGGCTGAAGCCGGTCCCACGTCTAGGCCCGCCGCCGCATTTCCGCTCTGGCTTCCGCCTCCGCCGTCCGCGCCCGCTCCGTCTCCCGCTTGTCGTGCAGCTTCTTGCCCTTCGCCACAGCGAGCTCGCACTTGATCCGCCCGCCCTTCAGATAGATCTTCGTCGGGATCAATGCCAGCCCTTTGTCGCGCGTCGTGACTAACAGTTTGTCGATCTCGCGCCGGTGCAAGAGCAGCTTGCGATTGCGGATGGGCGGATGGTTCTCCCGGTTCCCGTGGGAGTACTGGCTGATATGCGCGTTCAGCAGCCATGCCTCGTTGGCGATCACGTTCGCGTAGGCGTCCTTGAGCTGGATCTTGCCGTCCTTGGCGGCCTTGACCTCGGTCCCGGTAAGCACCATGCCGGCCTCGAAGCGATCCATCAGGAAATAGTTGTGGCCCGCCTGGCGGTTGTCGCTCAGGATTTTGAGGGTGCCGTCTTTCTTCTCAGCCAATTTGACCTCAACGCGGGAAAGCCCAACCGCGTCATGAGTTTAGATATCGTGCCGGGCTCCGGCATCGCACGATCATCTTAACACAGCCGTTTCGGAAGGCTAGGGAACCGAGAAGATGTCTTTTTTCAACCGTTTAGTCGCGTTCGTGGTGGCTGCTGCCTTGGCCGCGCCGGTGGCGCCGCTCCAGGCCAAAACCCGCAAAGGCGACAAGTATCTGGCAGAAGGCAAGGCCCACGAAGAGAAGAAAGAGTGGGACGCGGCGCTCGAAGCCTACGGCAAGGCCCTTTCCGAAGATCCGTCCGAAATCACGTACCAGATGGCGGAGTACAAGTGCCGTTTCCAAACCTCGGCATGGCACATCTACCAGGGCCAGAAACTCCGCAACCAGGGACAGCTTGGCGAGGCCCTTCTCGAATTCCAGAAGGCCCTCACCATCAATCCTGGCTCGATTGTGGGCGAGCAGGAGATCCGGCGCACTACGGAGATGATCGAACGCGAGCGCCGGCGCGTGCAGGAAACCGGCAAGGAGAGTCCTGTCGCCGAGCGCGCTCTCACCCCATCGGAGCGCGCGCGCAAGGACGCCAACGATCGCATCGACAGCATCCAATCCGTTCCCGAGCTCAAACCCATCAACCAGGACCCGATCAACCTGCGGATGAGCGGCTCTCCCAAGCTGCTCTTCGAGACCGTCGCCAAGCTGGCCGGACTCAACGTCCTCTGGGACCCGGAGTACCAGCCGCAGACCAAGAGCAACTCCTCGGTCGAGCTGACCAACTCGACGCTGGAGGAGGCGCTGGACTACATCGCAGTGCTGACCAAGTCCTACTGGAAGCCGCTTTCGCAGAACACCATCTTCATCACGATGGACAACCCCAACAAGCGGCGCGATTACGAAGAACAGGTGGCCAAGGTCTTCTACCTAAGCAACGTCAGCACGCCCCAGGAGCTGCAGGAAATCGTCAACGCCGTGCGGTCGGTGGCGGATATCCAGCGCTTCTTCCCGTACAACGCGCAAAACGCCATCATCGCCAAGGGAAGCGCTGACCAGGTGGCCCTCGCCGAAAAGTTGCTCCACGATCTCGACAAGCCCAAGAGCGAGGTCGTGGTGGACATCATCGCGATGGAAGTCAGCAGCGTCTACACCCGCCAGTTGACCGCCGCGGTGGCCTCCACCGGGCTGAACATTCCGTTGAACTTCACACCGCGAGCCAGCATTCAGGTACAGCAGCCCAGTACGGGCACCGGCACCTCCACCTCCGGCACCACGACCACGGGCACCACGACCACGGGCAGTACGACCACGGGAACCACCACTTCGGGCACCACCAGCAGCACGACCGGCACCCTCGTGCCGCTCTCCAACCTGAGCCACATCTCCAGCGCGGATTTCGCCACCACCATTCCCAACGCGCTTCTGCAATCCGTGCTCAGTGATGCCAGGACGAAGGTGCTGCAGTCGCCGCAGCTTCGCGCCGTGGACAACGTCAAGGCCACGCTGAAGATCGGCGACCGCCAGCCGACCGCAACCGGCAGCTTCCAGCCCGGCATCGGCGGCGTAGGCATCAATCCCCTGGTCAATACGCAGTTCACTTATATCGACGTAGGCGTCAACGTGGAAATGCAGACCCGCGTCCACGACAACGGGGAGGTTTCCATTCACGTCGATCTGGATATCTCCGCCGTCACCGGCCAGGTCAACCTGGGCGGCATCAGCCAGCCGATCATCGGCCAGCGAAAGGTCTCGCACGACATCCGCATGAAGGAAGGCGAGGTGGAGTTACTCGCCGGCCTGACTAAAGTTCAAGACTCAAAGACCAAGACAGGAGTCGCCGGGCTGGCCAGTATTCCAGTCATCGGGCGGCTCTTCAGCGGCGATAGCGTCGATCACGAAACGCAGGAACTCATGATCGCGCTGATCCCGCACATCGTGCGGCGGCCGGAATTCACCGAAGAGAACCTGCGCGGCATCGCGGTCGGCAATCAACAGACCGTGCACCTGACCTACGGCCGCCGGGCGAGCCAGGCACAACAGCAGGCGCCCGCGCCAGGGCCGAAGAGGGAGGAGCCGCCGGCTGTCGCTGCGCCCGCGACTCCGCCCGTAGCCGCTCCACCCGTTACGCCCGCCGCCCCTAACCAACCGCCGGCCACGGGTACCGGCGCTCCTGCCGCGCCTCCGCGCCTGCCTCCGGCCACCGCGCCGCCGGAGACTGCGACCGCGGGCACCACGCCCCGGGCACAGACGCCGGATTCTTCCAACCCGGCTGGTAGCGCAACCGTCCGCTTCCTGCCGCCAGTGGTCAACACCAGCACAGGATCGTCGATTACCGTGGCGTTAATTGTCGAGAATGCAAAGGACGTAGTCTCCGCGCCGCTGCAAGTCCAGTACGACCCGAAGGTGGTCAAACTCAACGATGTCGGCCGCGGCGATTTCTTCTCCGCCGACGGGCAGGTGCCCGTTTTCACCAAGAACATTCAGAACGACGCTGGACTGGCCGCGATCAACCTGAACCGCCTCCCCGGCAGTGCCGGCAGTTCGGGATCGGGCGTACTGGTCACGCTCGTCTTCCAGGCTGTAGCTCCGGGCACGGCGGCAATCCGCGTGCCGAGTTTGAGCGTGCGCGATTCGCAGGGGCTCGTGGTCGCCTCGGGAACCCCGTCGATGACCATCAACGTGAAGTGAGCGAAGCATGAAACGCCGCAATCAGAGAGGACTGACACTGGTAGAGCTGATCGTGGCCTTCACAATCATGCTGGTGCTCACCCAGATGGCCGTTCCGCTGGCGCGCTCCAAGGTCCGCGCCGAACGTCAGCGCGCGCTCGTCGCGTCTCTCCGCGAGATGCGCAGCGCTATCGACCGCTACAAGGACATGGCCGACCTCGGCTATCTCGGTCCGCAGAAAGCCGGAACCAACAACTGGCCGGAGAGTCTCGACCTGCTCGTGGAAGGCGTCAAGCTGCCCGGTCCCGACGGCAAGAAGATGCGCTTCCTGCGCCGCATCCCCGTGGACCCGTTCACCGGCAAGGCGGAATGGGGCCTGCGCAGCGACCAGGACGACCCCAAGAGCCTCTCCTGGGGCGGCCAGGACGTTTTCGACGTCTACAGCAAAACGCAGGAGAAAGCCCCCGATGGCACCAATTATTCGGAGTGGTAGCATTGTGGCCGGCCGCGCGAAGCGCGGAACCCGCGGCTTTACCTTCGTCGAGCTGATGGTGGTGGTCACCATCATCGTGATCCTCATCTCGATGGCCATTCCCATTTACAACCGCTCCATCCTGCGCGCCAAAGAGTCGGTGCTCAAGAACAATCTCTTCACCCTGCGCACCTGCATCGATAACTACACCTACGACAAGCAGAAAGCCCCGCAAAGCCTGCAAGACCTGGTTACCGAGGGCTATCTGCAGAAACTTCCGGTCGACCCCATGACCGGAAGCAATCAGGGCTGGCGCACCATCATGGAAGACGCCAGCCAAAGCGTGAATCAATCCGAGCCTGGAATCTTCGACGTCAAGAGCTCTTCCGATAAGATAGGTTTGGATGGGACTCCGTACGCCGACTGGTAGCCTGGTGGGCGCGTTCGGCGTGGCGGTTGTGCTGGCCGGATGCGGTTATGTCGGCGAACCCTTGCCTCCCCTGGCCAACGTCCCCTCGCGGGTCACCACCCTGGCCGCTGTCCAGCGCGGGGGCGTGATTATCGCCCAATTTCTGGTGCCCCAAGTCACCACCGAAAACTATCCCATTCCGCGCCCCGTGAAACTGGATCTGCGTATCGGCCCATCGGAACCGTTTAATGAAACTCAGTGGGCCGGCAGCGCGCAGCAGATTCCCCAGGTTCCTTCGAAGAACGGCATCGCCCGCTACGAGATTCCGGCATCGGCCTGGACCGGCAAGTCCGTGGTTATCGGCGTTCGAGTGTTGGCCCGCAACGGCAAGTCGTCGGGATGGTCCAACTTTTTCGCGGTGCCGGTGGTGGCGCCTCCCCAGAAAGCTTCCGACCTGGCGGCGGTGGCGACCGCGGCCGGCGTGAAACTCACGTGGCAAGCGCAGGGATCGCAGTTCCGCATCTTCCGCAGGCCCGAGGGCGTCGAGGAGTTCGCTCTCGCCGCCACCGTGGACCGCCCCGAGTGGACCGATCCCGATGCCGAATTCGGCAAACGCACAACCTATCTGGTCCAGACCGTGGTCAAACTGGAAGACAACAAGCTCGCCGAGAGCGACCTGTCCGACCAGATCTCAATTTCGCCCGTGGATACCTTCCCGCCGGCGGTTCCCGCGGGTCTGCATGCCACCGCCGGTCCAGCCTCGGTCGAATTGAGCTGGGATCCGAACACCGAATCCGACCTGGCGGGCTACCGGGTCTATCGCGCTGTGGGCGGCGGGCCGTTTGAAAAGATCGCCGAGCTTTCCGCGGTTCCGAGCTATTCCGACAAGGCGGTCGAGCGCGGAAAGACCTACCGGTATGCGATGAGCGCCCTCGACAAAGCCGGAAACGAGAGCCGGCAGTGCGCGCCTGTGGAAGTTGTCATCGAGTAACATACACCGCGCAGCGGTGGTGTCCGCAACCCCGGTAAAACCGGCCTCCGATTTGCCCTTGGGAGGGGATCTCGTGTATAGTTGTGCAAGATGTTGTTTTCCTTCGCCAACTGGTTTAGGTTCCGGTTTCGGGCTTATCCCCGGATCCGGTAGAGTGGCGTTGGTTTAGACGGCATCGCAAGCACGAGTTCGGACCAACCCACTCCCGAAGGAGTGGGTTTTTTGTTGGGAGGGGATCATGATCATTTCGATGCGGCAGCACGCGACCCGGGAAGAGATCGACCACGTCTGCGAGCGCATCCGCGAGTTCGGCTACAAAGTGCACTCGATTCAGGGGGAGGAGCGGGTGGTGATCGGCGTGGTCGGCGTGGGCGACGTGACCGCCTGCCTGGAATCGCTGGAAGCCACGCCCGGAGTGGAGAGCGCCGTCCGCATTTCCGCGCCTTACAAGTTCGTGAGCCGCGAGTTCCGGAATCAGCGCTCGGCGATCGCGGTCAACGGGCTGGATGTAGGCGCCGACGAGTTCATCGTCATGGCCGGGCCCTGCTCCGTCGAGAGCGAAAAGCAGATCATGGAGACGGCGGAGGGAGTGGCCTCGGCCGGCGCGAAGATGCTGCGTGGGGGAGCGTTCAAGCCGCGCACTTCGCCCTATGACTTTCAGGGCCTGGAACTGGAAGGCCTGAAACTTCTCCGTAAGGCCAGGGAGGCCACCGGACTCGCCATTATCACCGAGATCATGAGCGACCGCGATGTCGACCTGGTGGCCGAGTACGCCGACTGCATGCAGGTGGGCGCGCGCAACATGCAGAATTTCGCGCTGCTCAAGTCGCTCGGCGGCTGCGGCCGGCCGGTGCTGCTGAAGCGCGGCATGAGCTCGACCATCAAAGAGCTACTCATGTCGGCCGAGTACATCGTGGCGCACGGCAATCCGAACGTGATCCTCTGCGAGCGCGGCATCCGCACCTTCGAAACCGCAACACGCAACACGTGCGATATCTCCGCCGTTCCCGTGCTGAACGAGCTGACGCATCTGCCGGTGATCCTGGACCCGAGCCACGCCGCCGGCAAGCGCAGCCTGATTCCCGCGCTGTGCCGTGCCGGAGTTGCCGTGGGCGCCGACGGACTGATCGTCGAAGTCCATCCCTGTCCGGAGAAGGCGGTCAGCGACGGCGCGCAATCGCTGACGCTGGAGGGCTTCCGGCGCACCATGGAGGAGCTTCGTCCTTACATCGAGCTGTGGCGCGGAGCCCGCGCCCCGCTCGCGGCGGCTGTGTGATACTCGATTCGTGACCCCTCGACAACGCGCGTGGCTGCTGATCCTGGGCGTGTTCGCGGTTTGCGGCCTCATGCTGTGGGGCGCGGTCTGGTACCGCTCGCGGACCATGACACCTGCCGCCATGCTCAAGCGGCTGCCCACCGACGATGCCGTGGTCCTGTTCATCGACTTCAGCCAGCTCAGGCAGCGCCACATCCTGCAATTGCTCGACAGCGCCACCGTGGGCCACGATCCGGAATACCAGGGCTTCGTCGAGAAGACCAATTTCGATTACCAGCAGGATCTGGACACCGCGCTCGCGGCCTTCGCACCTACCGGCAAATTCATGCTGCTCAAGGGACGCTTCGATTGGAAGGCCCTGAAAGCCTACGTAATCAGCCAGGACGGCAAATGCCTCAACGCGATGTGCAAGATGGTGGGCAGCGCGCCGGACCGCCGCATTTCCTTTTTCCCGCTACAGCAGAGCGTGATGGCCCTTGCCGTCAGCCCGGAGGAATCGGGCGCCGAACGCATGAGTGCCGTGAGCCGGCGCCCGGATACGGAGCTTCCCAACGCGCCGATCTGGATGACCATCCCGCCCTCGGTGCTGAAATCGGGACAGAACCTGCCGTCCGGAACACAGATGTTCGTTCACAGCATGGAGCGCGCCCAAGGCGTCACCCTCTGGGCCGTGCCCGAGGCGCAAGGATTCTCGGCCAGGCTGAGCGTGAACTGCGCCACCGTCGAAGACGCCGTCGACATGGCCTCGAAGCTCAACAAGGTGACCGCCCTGCTGCGCGAGCTGATCGAGAAGGAGCACCAGACACCCAATCCAGCCGATCTTAGCGGCTTGCTCACCGCGGGAACGTTTCACAACGAGGGCCAGAAAGTTCTCGGAACGTGGCCGGTTCCGCAGGCACTCCTGGACAACCTCCTCGGCGGCAAATAGCGCGGGCACCCAGCTGGTCACGCCGCAGGCGGTTCTTGCGGGGGCTTGGGCTCGGTGCGAACCACCACAATGGTGAACTTCGCAACCAGCGCCGAGATGGCGCCCACGGCGGCGAGCAGCGGCGCCAGGATTACGCTGACGGCGGCGACGGTCACCGGGATTTCGATAAAGGTGTGGCCGTGCTCGTCCTTCACGATGATGCGCTGGACGTTGCCTTCGTGGATCAACTCGCGGACCTTGTCCACCAGGTCGCGGCCGAAGACTTGAATCTCTTCAACGAAACTCTGCAAGCTCATAATCCTGGTTACGCTCGGCGCCGCCGGGAAGTTCCCGCGACGGGTCGCAGCATTGTATTCGGATTGTCACACAGCTCCCGTCTCCTCGCCTGCTAGAATTCTCCGGTATGGAGGCAGGTTCGGGCCAGGCAGATGTCTGAGACCATCATCGACGCCCGCGCGATCGAGAAGTTCTACGCTTCGCCGGAAGGCAAACCGATCCAGGTGATCGCGCCCACGGATATTTCGATCCATGCCGGCGAGATTGTGGCCTTGCTGGGTCCATCCGGCTCCGGCAAATCCACGTTGCTTCGAATCCTCACGGGCCTCTCAAAGCCTTCCGCGGGCCAGGTCCTCTGGCATGGACAGCCGTTCGCGGAGAGCCGGGCGAACGTATCGATTGTCTTCCAAAGCTTCGCGCTGTTCCCCTGGCTGACGGTCCTGGAGAATGTGGAGGCCGCGCTGAAGGCCAAAGGCATGAGCGCGGTCGAGCGGCGCAAGCGGAGCCTGCGCATTCTGGACGTCGTCGGGCTCGACGGATTCGAGCAGGCCTACCCGAAGGAACTCTCCGGCGGCATGAAGCAGCGCGTCGGGATGGCGCGCGCGATCGTGGTCGAGCCGGAGGTGATGTTCATGGATGAAGCGTTCTCCGCGCTGGACGTGCTCACCGCGGAGAACCTGCGCAGCGAATTGTTGGACCTCTGGCAGTCGAAGCGGATTCCCACGCGAGCCATTTTCATCGTCACCCACAACATCCACGAGGCCGTGTCGCTGGCCGACCGCATCATCGTGCTGGGCAAAAATCCAGGGAAGGTCCGCACCGACTTTCGCGTTACCATGCCCCACCCGAGAGACGAGAAGGCGTTCGAGTTCAGCGCATTGGTAGATCACATCTACAAGGTGCTGACGCGCCCGCAGGAACCCGCCCCCGTAGCCGCGCCGGCCGAAGCGCTGGTCACGCCGAAGAGCGACGGCGCGCCGCAGTACCAGATGCTGCCTCATGCCCGCCCCGGAGGCATTGCCGGCCTCCTGGAGATTCTCGCGGAACGCGAAGGCCCTTATGAAATGCACACGCTCGCCGACGAACTGGCCTTCGAGATCGACGATCTGCTGCCCATTGTGGATGCCGGCGCGATGCTCGGTTTCCTGACCGTCTCGGAAGGCAAGGTCGAAATCACGGCCGAGGGCCGCAGGTTCGCCGATGCCGACATCACTGCACGGAAGGAGATCTTCCGCGACCTGGCGCTCGCCCGGATCACGCTCATCCGCCAGATCACCCGCGCGCTGGCTTCCAAATCCGACAAAACGCTCTCCGACGAGTTCTTCCACGACATCCTCGACGAACACTTCAGCGAGGAAGAAGCCCGGCACCAGCTCGACACCGCGGTTCATTGGGGCCGCTATGCGGAGTTGTTCGACTACGATGCCGCGGGCGGGAAGTTCTATATACCAGAGGAGACCGAAACCCGCATCGAGAACGGCGCCGGAGTCGGAACGTGACGTGGCTGCCGCCCTTTCCAGCCGTGCTGGGGCGGTCGTGGAGGCTGGTAGCCGACTTCGTCGTGGTCGCCTGCATACTCGCCGGATTTTACTGCGTGGCGACCACCGCGCGGTATTGGCTGGGCGTCGCCACCCCGGTCACCAGGATTTCGCTTGCGCCCACGGCGCTGCCGGCCTACGCGGTGTATTCCCTGATCCGCATCGCGGTAGCGTACTTCCTGAGCCTGATCCTGGCCATCGGGTACGCTTACTTCGCAGCCCACGCGCCGCGCCTGGAGACGTTTCTCATCGCGGTGCTCGATATCCTGCAGTCGATTCCGGTATTGAGCTTTCTGCCGGGAGTGATGCTGACCATGATTGCTCTCTTTCCAACGCGGCAGATGGGAGTCGAGCTGGGCGCGATCCTGCTGATCCTCACCGGGCAGATCTGGAACATGGCATTCAGCTTTTATTCGTCGCTCAAGTCGATTCCACGCGAATTGCGCGAGGCTGCCATCATCTATCGCTACTCGCCGTGGCAGCGCTTTTTCGAGCTCGAGCTGCCCTACGGCGCGATCGGCCTGGTGTGGAACTCCATGGTGTCCGTGGCCGGCGGCTGGTTCTTTCTGATGGCCTGCGAGATGTTTGTTCTCGGCAAGCGGGACTTTCGCCTGCCGGGTCTCGGGTCCTACCTGCAGACCGCGGCCAGCGCCGGCGACACCACGGCCATCCTGTGGGGCATCGCCACCATGATCGGCGTGGTGATTCTGATCGACCAGCTTGTGTGGAGACCGCTCATCGCGTGGTCGGACAAGTTCAAGTTCGAAACGGTGGAGAGCGCGCCACCGCCCGAATCGCCGGTCTTGCGGCTTATCCGCAGTTCCCGCGCGCTCCGCATGCTGCGCAAACGGACTCTGCGGCCCCTTGGCGAACGGCTGACGAAGCGTTTCGGAAGACAGCCGGAAGGGTACAGCGGCCAGCGGACACCGGGGCTCTGGAGATGGACTCTGGCGGCCCTCGCGGCGGGTGCGGTTCCCCTGGTCTTGTACGCCGCGGTGCGCGCGCTGCTGTTGCTCCGCGGCACCACCGGCGGCGAGCTTCTGCTGATCCTGAAAGGCGCCAGCGCCACCTTTTTCCGCGTCTGGGCGGCCCTGCTGATCGGCGCGCTGTGGGCCGTCCCCGCCGGTGTGGCTATCGGATCGAACCCCAGACTCGGACGTTTCGCGCAGCCCGTGGCACAGATTCTGGCCTCGGTGCCAGCCACTGCTTTGTTCCCGGTGATTCTGCTAGCGCTGATCCAACTGGGCGGGGGACTCGGCGCCGCCTCCATTCTGCTGATGCTGCTCGGCACCCAGTGGTACATTCTCTTCAACGTCATCGCCGGCACCATGGCGATCCCCTCCGATCTCCGCGAGGCGGCCGGCATCTTCCGCTTCAGCCGGCCGGACCGATGGCGAATCATGCTGCTGCCGGGAATCTTTCCGTACCTGGTGACCGGCCTCACGACGGCGTCCGGCGGCGCCTGGAATGCCAGCATCGTGGCCGAGTATTTCAGTTTCAAGGGCCGCACGCTGACTACCCTGGGATTGGGCTCTCAAATCAGCTCGGCCACCGACGCAGGGCAGTTCAACGTGCTGTTGCTCTGCACGATCGTGATGGCCCTGGTGGTGGTGTGCATCAATCGGCTGGTCTGGAGGCCGCTTTATCGGCTGGCCGAGACCCGATACCGATTGAGCGGCTAATTCGGTTCGCCGCGGCCGGCGCTCAACTCCGGTTTGTCGCGTTACGGAATCGGAATCTCAAAGGTCTGCCGGAATGAGCCGCGCGGTCAAAATGCGTTTCACGCTGCCGAGGCCGCGCCAACGCCATGCCGGCGACATCGGCCGTTCGAGCCGTTCGGCGAAAATCAGGAAGGCAGCCGCGACCATCGCGACGAAATGTCCGCGGGGCAGCAACATCGGAAAGAGCATCAACGCCCAGCAGGACGCGGCGCACCACAGGCCATGTGTCACGCCGAAACGAAGCGCCTCGAGATCCGCGGCGGCGCCGAACGCGGCCAACTCGGTATGAGCGTGGCAGCGATTGAGACAGTGCTGCTTGACGGGTGAGAACTGCCAAAGCAGCACGAAGAGGAGCACCGCCGCCGCCGGCCAGTACGACTGCGGCGCAAACCGCTTGACCGCCAGCTCGATTGCCAGCACGACACAGCCGGCCAACATCCAGACCGCGCCATAGGCGGAGACAAAAAGCAAGACCGAGCGCGCACGCCGCCGCGCGAAGCTGCGCTGCCGGACATGGCGGATCGGCGGGATCAGCACCGGCGACATCATCGCCACCAGCATCACGAACCAGCCCGCGGCCAGAGAGGCGGGCGGATTCATTGCGAGAAGCATCCGGAACGACGCTCCCAGCGGCATTGCGCCAGCACCGGCGGCATGGAAATGAGCGTGGACACCCATGCCGCCGGGCTCGACGAGGAGCAGGATCCATGCGAGCGCACTGAGCAACAGCACGGGGTTCCGCACCCGCGCCAACTCTCGCGCGTCCGATACCATCGCTAGCGACCCAGACGGTAGACGCTTACCCGACCAACGGTCACTTCCGCCTTGTCGGGAATCGGCTGATAGGGCACCACGCTTACCTGGAGCGAATCGGTGTCCAGCGCATGCTTCATGTGGAGTGCGTCGATGATGGGGGTGACTTCCAGCGAGAAATCGAGGCCATCGCCGGCGTGCTCGCCCTCTTTGCGGCTGGCTCTGCGGAGTCCGAAGAGTCCAACCGTCCCGGCCAGAAGCTCGGGATGATCGGCTGGATTCGCGCCCGGCGGCAGGTTGACATAGACGCTGAGCGCTGCCGCATCGTGAGTTCCGCGCACGTTTTCCAGGTGCAGAAAAACACGGTCCGGCGGGGCGCTCTCGGAAGCCGCGGTAAGGCTTGCGGAAACCTTGCGGCGCACGTCCGGAGCAAGCTTGACCGTGGTACTGGCCCCCTTGCCTTTGATCGGAAGGGCGCCTTCATTGGCGCCTACCAGCTCCGAGTTTTCGCCCTGGCTCACAGCAGCACCTCCTGCCACCCTGGCCGCCGCGGCGGTCGCGCCCAAATGGGTCAGCCTTTGCGAGAGCAAGTTCACCGCTGGAGCGAGCTTCGGCAGGCTGTCATATGTATAGTCTAACTTGCTGAGACTATCCACCTGGTCCGGAGTGTAAACCCAGGATTTGTTGGTTGGCAGCGGCATCACAAATTCGCGCTGGCCGTGGGCGGCGGGACCCTTAAGCCAGGCGGAGTCGGTGGGGTTGGACTTTCCGTTGCTGTTCCACACCGCCCACATCCGGTCGATGTTGCAGTGGTGCAGATAGAAGATCGGATCCAGTGCCGCAAGGCCGGGATCGCTCATCAGACCATACGTCTCGCCGTCCGGAGCGTTACCTCCGACGAAGGAATGCACCAGGTTGTGCGGATTGTTTTCCAGATTGCCCGATTGCCTCCCGGAATGCGAAAACCCCGTTTTGGGACCGCCGAAGCCAGGCGGCGGGGTGTTGTGATCGGTGCCCGTGTAAAGGTCGTTGGACATGCACTTCTGGTTTACCGGGGGCATCGGGACAGAAATGTGTCCGTCGCCCTTGGGCCCGTAACGTGCTTTCACAAACAGCGGATTCGGGCTGCCGTCTGGCAACTTGGTCTGCGTGAAGGCCGGAGGGATCTGGCTCTCCGTGCCCGGCCCGAAATAATCCCAATAGGGCAAAGCCCAGGTCGAAGGGCCGCCGAGGCTAACCACGGCCGCGCGAACTTGCGCTTCCAAGGCCAGAAGATATCCACGATGCCACGGAACGAAGTACCAGCTCTGGTGCTGGCACTGATCCCAGTATTTGTTCCAAACGCTGGTGGAGGGATGCGGCGTGGTTGGGGTTGAAGGAGGAGAAGGCAAAGCTCCCCAACCCGGGAATCCGCTCTCTTTGATGTACTCGCCGTGCATGGCGGCAAAGAACCACCAACTGGACAGGTCGTCGAGCTTGCGCCCCTGCATGACGCCGACGCCTTTCGCATACCACAACAGATCGGTATTGGTGAAAGTGCCTCCGTTATTCCAAGCATTGGAGCGTGTAAATGTGGCCATGTGTTACCCCTTCCTAAAGTGGCGTTGGATTAAATTGCGTTCAGTATACACCAGAAGAAGCCGGATTCAACGGCTCCGAGTGAAGTAACTATTCAGTAACTTGACGCGCTACGGTTTCATTTCGCGGCGAGCCTCGGATTCCGCGAGCCACCCGCGCCGCAACCGTTCCGGTGGAACACTGGAGAGATAGGGCTTGATATCGAGAATCGGGGTTCCATCGAGCATGTCGACACCCCGGACATGAAGGACCGGGCCCTCCCGGCGCAGAAGCTCGACCACGGTTAGTCCGATCGGATTCGGACGCCGGGGCGAGCGGGTGGCGAAGACGCCGTGAGGCCGCTGCTCATCGATGGGCGGCGTTGCCACCAGGCTGAATCCTTCCGATCGATCGAACGCCCAGATCACGAACAGGTGAGAAAAGCCTTCAATATCCTTGAGGCCAGGCTCAAAGTCCGCTCGGATCTCGAGAGTCCCTTCCGCCTCGTGCCTGGCTCCCAATCCCTTCGGAATCTCGCGAGTTTCCCGGTAGGGGCTTCTTATATGACCGATCGGTTGCATCGAGAACATCGGACGCGTCTCCGTTTCACAATTGCAGGCCAAGGGACCGCAGCAACTTCTTGAATCGCGGATCGGAGCGCAGGCGGTCAAAGCGTGGGTCCGCGCCGAGGAACGACGCACGCGGCGAGCGCTCCCGGACTGCCGCGGCGAGCAACTCCCAGACCCTGTCGTCCTCGCCCAGGCCGAGATGGGCGAGCGCCATATCGTACGAGGAAATGAATCCGCGCGCAGACTGACTCGTGAGATCTTCCACGACTTTGGACGCCTCGGCGCGCCTGCCGGCAGATCCGTAGGCGTGAGCGAGCGCGGCGGCATAGATGGAACAGCGTTCCAGGGAGGCGGCCTTTTCGAATTGGGCTATGGCGTCGTTCAGCATGCCCTTTTGTTCGTAGGCCTGGCCGAGGACCATGAGTGCCGGGGCGAAATCGGAGTCCATTTCGACCGCATTCCGGCCTTCCTCGACTGCGCGATCATACTGCCGGGAGAAGAGATATCGTGAACTGACCCAGGCGTTGATGATGTTGGAAAGCGGGTCGAGCTCGCGGGCGCGCTGCGACTCCGCGATGGCTTCATTGTGGCGGCCGACGAGCGACAAGAACTCGGCATACCAGTGATGGGCATTGGCGTAGTTTGGATTGAGTTCGATGGCGCGCCGGAACTCACGCTCGGCGGCCGGCCAGTCGCGCTCGTGATACATCTGCACGAACGCGAGCGAGGTGTGTGCTTCGGCAAGCGAACCGTCAAGGCTCAGAGCCCTCATCACGGCCGTCTGTGCGTGAGGAAATGTGGCGGCGGGCGGCAGGTAGCCGTACCATCCGAGCGGCACCCAGCTATCGGCAAGGCCGTCGTAGGCAAGCGCGTAGTCCGGATCCAGATCGATGGCTTGCTGGAAGAAGCCGATGGCCCTCTTCAGGTCGTCAGCGGTGCGCTTGTTCCAGTAGAAACGGCCTTTGGAATACGCCTGGTAGGCGTCGGGCCTGGTGGCGCGCATGCGCGCCAGGCGTTCGCGGTCGGCGGGCGTGAGTGTTACCCGGATCTCGCCAGCGATCCTGCCGGCGATCGTGGCCTGAAGTGCCAGAAGGTCCCGCAGATCGCCATCATACCGATAGCTCCACAGACGCTTGTCGGTGGCGGCCTGGCTGAGCTCGATATTGATTCTTACGCGATCGCCGGATCGCAGTACCGAGCCCTCGACTACGGCATCGACGTTCAGCTCGCGGGCGATCTGGGGGAGCGACTTACCAGTTCCGCGGTAATGCATCGAAGAGGTTCGGGAAATCACGCGCAGAGAACGGATGCCTTCGAGGTGGTGGCGAAGTTCGTCTGTCATTCCTTCAACAAAGGGATCCTGTTCGCGATCGCCCGAGAGATTAGCCAGCGGGAGCACGGCCAGCGAGCGGATGGGAGGGGAGGCCGTGCCACCAGAAGGCCGGCTGCGAGAGCCCACCAGGGCGAAGCCGACCGCGGCGAGCATAAGGAGAGCCGTCAGGGCAAGCGGGATCAGCAGGTTTCCGCGCCGCTTCTCCGGCTCGAGCTTACCGGACGCTCGCTCCTCAACAGGCCCGGCGGAAGCCTCCCGGACAATTTCCACCGGCGGGCTGACCGGGGCGATGAAGCGATATCCGCGGCGGGCAAGTGTTTCGACAAAGCGCGGCGACTGAGCGGAATCGCCCAACGCGGCCCGAAGCCGTTTCACGGCCGCGTTCAGGCTGTGCTCGAAATCGACGTAGGTGTCAACGGGCCAGAGGCGCCTCTGGAGTTCCTGGCGTGTGACCACTTCGCCGGGCCGCAGGACCAGCACGGCTAGCAGGTCGATGGGCTGGCCCTGCAGCTTGATGCGGAGCCCATGTTTGCGCAGCTCGCCTGTTTGGGAATCGAACTCGAAAGGGCCGAAGCATACACTTCTGCCCGGTGCGGCCGATCTCGGCGTAGGCCCTCCTGGGTCCAGATTCTAACATTGCCAGCCGGTAGGTGCCCGGGAATGTCACCTGCGAACACAAGCCTCAGCCCTTCAACATGATGCCGTGTCGTCTAGATTTCTCCCGCAGGCCATTGCAGTTTCGTGCGCGATGGGCCAGCTTAGGATGATCGGAGGGAACGCAGATGAGAACTATTTTGCAATTTTCGGCTTGGGCGATTCTGGCGAGCGGGATGGCCCGGGCGGATGAACTCACCGACTGGAACCAGGTGATGCTCAAGGCTATGCTGACGGCCCCAGTGACCCCGGCCCCGGTTACGACGCGGGTGGCGGCGATCGTGCAGGCCGCCGTGTTCGATGCGGTAAATGGAATCGACCGGCGCTATACGCCGATCTACGTGCCACCGGCCGCACCGCCAGGAGCGTCCAGAGGGGCAGCGATCGTGCAGGCCGCCTACGCCGCGCTGGTCAACTTCTATCCCGATCAGAAGCCCAAGTTCGACCAGCAGAGGACTACGTCTCTCGCCGCCATCAAGGATTCGAGCGATGCAGTGAAGATGGGTATGGCATGGGGGCAGCACGTCGCGGATGAAATCTGGACATGGCGAAGCCAGGATGGGTTCTCCAATACGCTTCCGCCGTTTCTGGGAAACACGCAGCCGGGCCAGTGGAGGCCGACGCCGCCTGCGATGGCGCCAGGGCTGGTGCCGCAATTAGCTAAAACCAATCCGTGGGTGATCCCGTCGCCTTCGTACTTTCGCCCCAATGGTCCGGCGGACATGACCAGCGATCAGTATACGTCCGATTTCAACGAGACAAAGAACATGGGAGGCTCGAACGGCTCGGGAAGAACCGCGGACCAGACGCTCTTTTCGAATTTCTGGCAGGCGGGGAATCCGCCCGATTACTGGGATCCCGTGGCCACCTCGATTGCCGCACAACGGAATTATTCCGCCGTTCAGACTGCGCGCCTGCTGGCGCTAGTCAACCTGGGAATCGCGGATGCGGCAATCGGCTGCTGGGACGCCAAGTACACGTACAGCTCGTGGCGGCCCATCACCGCGATTCAATTGGGCGATACAGACGGCAATGACGCCACAACCCTCGACCCATCGTGGACACCCTTGATTGTGACGCCCCCGTTTCCGGAGTACCCGTCGGCGCACTCGTGCGTGAGCGGCGCGGCCGGGCGCATCCTGTCCGCAGCTTTTGGCGAGCAGACCTCGTTCAGCGTGGTCTCCAACGCGATGCCCGGAGTAACGCGGAAATTTCACAGCTTCTCGGCCGCGCTGGAAGAGGTAAAGAACGCGCGCATATTCGGCGGCATCCACTTTCGAACAGCGTGTGTCGACGGGCAGGCACTGGGCATCACCGTGGCGGACTACGTTATGAGCCGCGCGCTGGTTCCGCTACGGGGCGAACACGGCGGGCGGGGCAATTAGCGCGGCGGAGCGGATGTACACGTGTCGCGTTTCGGCACCGCGCCGACGAAACAGCCGAACTTCATCTGCTCTTCGAGGCGGCACGACCAGACCAGCTCCCCGTTCCAGACCGTGATATCGGGGCAGCTATCGCACATGTTCATGGCGCCGTTGCAGAGGATGTCGGCGGGCTGGATGATGGTCACCGACTGAAGGTGGAGGGGCCGGAAGAGGTTGAGGGGGTTCTTCCAAAGGGACCGCAGAAAGTTTTTAGCGACGCCTTTCAAGCCGCGATCGAGGGGCGCGAGCAGGAGCATGGCCTTGGCATTCCGCTGCACGGCGGGCTTGGTGTAGGCCAGGTAGGTTCCGTGGCGGAGGTGGTTGAGCACCTGCGCCAGCTCCATGAACCTGGGGCCCACATAGCCGAGAATGCTCTTCCTGGTGCCGATGCGGCCGGTGAGCAGCCATTTGAAGGAGTCGGGCTTTTCGGTTCCGTTCAGATAGGCGCTGGGCTCGAAGTCCGGATATCGTGTGCGAATCACCTCGACTATGTCGTTGGAGAGGATGTCCAGGCGCTGGTTCTCGTCCAGGGTCGAGTAGACGATGGGGCTCATGTCCACCTTTTCGCCGCGGGCGTAGTAGTCGAACTTCGAATCGAGGACGGCAGCCCGGATGGCGATGAACACGATGACGTGAACGATGTCGATGTGTTCCTGGCCCCAAGCCAGGATGTCCGGCACGTACTGCAGGGTGTCGCCATAGACGGTAGCGTTGAAGGCGCAGGAGAGGCCACCGACTTCGGCGAGCATCCCGGCGAGGGTAAGGCGGAGCTCGTTCAGCTCGATCTCGGTCTTGCCGCGCCAGTGCGGGCGGTGCTGCCTGCTGTCGACATGGAGGGTGAAGCCCGCTGCGCCGGCTTTCTTCAACTCGCGCACGAATTCCCTGGTGAGGGCCATGCCATTGGTGTTGATGATCGGCTTCAGGCCGTCCTGCGCGACCAGGCGGACGATCTCCAGGATGTCGGGATGGACAAGAGGATCTCCTCCAGCCAGGGAGACTCCGTCCGTCTTCCGGTATTTCCGAAAGGTGGCGAGGTCGCGCTTGATCTCCTCGAGCGGCTTGTGCCCCTTGGGGCTGTTTTCGCGGTAGCAGCCCTCACAGTACAGATTGCACGCCTTGGTGACTTCGAGCCAGGAGATGGCATTGTCAGGCAGGTTCCAGGGAAGCCGGTAGTATTGGTTGTGATCGAGAACGAGCGGCATGAGGAACTCCCGTCCGACTCCCGCGACGGGGAGAGGCGCCCGGAGGCAGCGCTATGCCGAGCGTTTATCAGAGTATCATGCCTGAAATTCCAAGGGCGGTTCGGGAGCAGTTCCAGGGGCGGAATCGGGTTCGTTCCGGAGAACGTGTTGCTCTGGTAAAGCAGTGAACCGATTGGCGGGTTCGGGCGGCATTTCGAGCACGGGAGGGATATCATCCACAGCGGACTGTGCGCGCTCGCGGCGGATGCGGCGGAGCTCGGCGAGGGCGCGGGAGTGAGCCCGCTCCAATGAGGCGATCTGGGCGAAGGTTTTGCGCAACAACTTGCCGGTGGGGGAGTCGCGGAGGATTTCGACGTCGATCTCCTCGGGCGTCTGGCCTTCTGCCAGGAGGGCGCGGTAGAGTTTGGCTTCGATCCGTCTG
>DATJYW010000282.1:0-5064 GCA_035499435.1 Candidatus Acidiferrales bacterium
AACCTCCTTGCCTCCCATGACGGTCCGCGCGTCGTCGCGATGGAAACCACCCTGGAAGACGCCGTAGGGGCCGTTCGCGAGTTGCGGCCCAACATCCTGGTGGTCAACCGCGAATTCGGCAGCCACACCATCGTGGACTGGTTGCGCATCATGCGTGAGGAAGGCCTCACCACCGCCTCGGTGGTATGGGGAGAGCCCATCTCCGAATCCGAGGCCCTTCGCTATATCCAGGCCGGCGCCGCTGGTGTGATTCGCAAGACCGCCTCCCTGGACGATCTCACCGCCTGCATGCACACCATCGCCTCCGGCGGCAGTTGGATGGAGCAGCAGATCCTGCGCAATCCCGCCCGGCCCATCCGCACCGGGCGCGCCGCTCTCACAGCGCGGGAAATGCAGGTCATGGACCTGGTTTCGCGCGGTTACCGGAACAAGGAAATCGCTTCCCACCTCGGCATCTGTACCGGCACTGTCAAAATCCACCTCAAACACAT
Source organism: Candidatus Acidiferrales bacterium (assembly GCA_035499435.1). Classification (GTDB taxonomy): domain Bacteria; phylum Acidobacteriota; class Terriglobia; order Bryobacterales; family Bryobacteraceae; genus Solibacter. Next base: position 492 of record DATJYW010000282.1, read on the forward strand.
CTTCGAGAAGACCGGCATTCGCGGCCGTTATGGCCTCGCGCTCTCGGGAATGCGCCAGCTTGCGGCCGACATGCCCGTCCTCGAAACGGTCGTGCCGGCCGACCCGGTGTCGTTCAGAAGTTGAGCTTCGCGCCCAACTGGATCACTCTCGGATTGCTGCTGTAAACCTGGTCGAATTGTCCGAACAGCGCATTGCCCGGCGTCAGGTAGTTGGTCACGTTGGCGCGATTGGTCGCGGTCACGTTGTTCACCACGCCCGGCGTGTACTGCGGATGGTTGAACCCGTTGAAGAAGTCAGCCCTCACCTGCACCCGGTACCGTTCGCGGAACGTCACGATCTTGGCGATGCTGAAATCCCAGTTGTTGATGCCCTTCGCCGGGAAAATATTGCGCCCCGAAGTCGCGTATGCCCCCTTCTGCGCGCGAATAAACTGTGCGGTCGGATTGTTGGCCAGGTATGCCACGGTATCGCCTTTCGAGTTCTTCAGCGCCGTTACATCGCTGCTCGTCCCGGGGACGCCGTTGGTGTTGATGATCACCCGGTCTCCCGCCGAGTCCCCGTTCAGGTTCGCGTCTGCCGCGCTCTGCGGCGTTACGTATTCCGGCGATTCCACCGTGTACACGCCGGATATCTGGTAGTTGCCCAGCACGTTCCGCTTCAACCAGCTCTTCTCGTTCTGGAACCACGAAGTCTGGTAAATCCAGCTTGCCGTCAGCCGCTGCCGGTGGTCCAGCAGCGACGATGCCCAATCCGCTCGGATGTTGTTGAAGTCCTGAGGACGGCGCGGCGAGAGCGTCGTGCTGTTCACCTCCGCCGTGCTGTCGTCCATCAGGTGGCTCCAAGTGTAGGCCCCCTTGAACGTGAGGTTCTTCGAAAAGCGCCGCGTCAGCTCCGCCGCCAGCCCGTGATACACCGAATTGCCGCGCGGCACATACGCCGTGATCGTCAGCGGGAAGCCGTAGGGCAGGAACGGATTGATGATGCTCGACGTGCTCGGGTTGGCTTCCGCCGTGAGCTGCGCCAGCGTCAGCGGCAGCGTGTCCAGCGCGGCCTGCGACGGCGCCTGCAGATAGGTCGGCAGGTTGTGCGTCGCGGTCGTCACCGCGCTCCGGTTCAACTGCTGCTGGAACAGCAGGTGTACGCCTTTGGTCCCCACGTAGCGGACCTCCAGCGTATAGTCCTTCGCGAACACGTGCTGCACTCCGAGGTTCCAGTTGATGGCGTATCCCAGTTGCTGGTCGGGCAGCCACGACGAAGTGGCCGCGCGTGCAGCCGCCGGCGTCAGCGCCGCCGCCACCTCGTTCGGCTTGATGCCGCCGCTTCCCAGGAAACAGCACTGGTCCACCACCGGCCGGTCCACGGTTGAGGTCGCCTGAGGCGGGCGCGCATTCGTACCGACGTTGTCGAAGATCTGGTCGTAGGAAAGGCCGAATCCGCCCCGGATCGAGGTTGATCCGCTCGTGCCCGGCGAATACGCAAAACCGAACCGCGGCGCGAAGTTCTTGTACTGCGGTTTGGGCGCGAAGAACGTCAACACTCCCGGCACATCGGCCAGGCTGTTCAGCGCAAACTCCTGCATCGACCGCGGCACGCTGGTGAACTCGTACCGTAGTCCGAGGTTCAGCGTGAGGTGCCGGTCCACGCGGAAGTTGTCGTTGGCATATGCGTAGACCGCATACTGGTTGCCCGCGTAGGGCTTGCCGCCCACGTTGCGTTCCGCCAGCAGGTCCGGCACGTAGTCCAGCAGATACCGCTCCAGCGTCGAGTAGTCGTAGTCGCCGCGCACGCGTTGGATGAACGTGCTCTCCGCGATCAGGTTGCGCGCGTCCACGCCGAACTTGAGATCGTGCCGGCCGTGCGTCCAACTCAGGTTGTCCACCATCTGGTACGTGTTCTGGATGGTGGATTGAGGCCCGCTCGTGAACGGCCCGATCTGGACGCTCATGTCGTTCTGGATCTGGATATTCGGAAACACGTCCAGGCCCGGGTATTGAAAATTCGGAATCGGGCTGCTGTCGTTGTACCGGTTGTAGGCCAGCCGCAGCTCGTTGGTCAGGTTGGCCCGGAAGTTGTGAAACTCCGACACCGAGGCCACTTTGCCGGTGATCGGCCGCTGCGCGAAGAAAATCGGCAAATTCGTCTGCGCGTTGTTGGTCGCGCTGAAGCCGGTCTGCTTGTTGTCGATATAGCGTCCGCGGATCTGGTCCTGGCTCGACAGGTTGTAGTCGATCGAGATCAGCCAGTTGTACGCGTTCGTGTAATTCGGCGCCGAAATCGGCAGCGTGCCCAGCGGGATCGATACCCCGAGCACCTTGGCGAATCCCTGGTCGTTGGCCGGCGCCGGGCTCACGTACTGTTTCAGCACCTGCAGGTTGGTCTGTGAGATTCCCGGAATGCTGGACAACAGCGAGTATCCCTGCGCGGTCGGCACAATCGTCGCCGAGGACGGTGTGCTCGCCTGGCCCAGCGGATTGTACTCGTAGACGCCGTAGTAGAACAGCTTGTTCTTGATGATGTGGCCGCCCAGCGTGCCGCCCAGGCGGTTCTGGTCGTAGCGCTGCTTCGTGAGAATCCCCTGCCGCTTGAACGCCTGGTCCAGCGCGTCCAGGTCCCGGTTTTGCAGGTACTCGTAGACTCCGCCGTGCATCTCATTCGTTCCGCCGCGGATCACGGTGTTGAACTGGCCGCCCGACGAATGCCCGTACTCTGCGCTGAACTGGTTCTGCAGGACCGAAAATTCCGCCACCGCGTCGTTCGGCACGTAGACGATCGGACCCGTAACGTCCTTGCGGTTGTTGTCCACGCCTTCCACGGTGAAACTGTTGTTTCGAGGCCGCTGCCCGCCCACCGAAGGGCCGGTCCCCGTGCCCAGCCCTCCGGCGTTCGAAACCCCCGCCCCGAGCAGCGCCAGGTTCAACACGCCCCCGGTGTTCGCCGCGCTCGGCAGGTCTGCCGCGGTGCGGCTCGTGTAGTTGTTCGCCACCTGTGCCGTGGTCGTGTCCAGCAGTGCCTGCGAGTCCACCACCTCGACCGCGGTCGCTACCGATCCCACCTCCAGCGTCACGTTCGCAGTTGTTACTTTGTTGAGATCGATCACCACACCCTTCAACGACTGCGTGGTAAACCCTGGGGCGCTAACCGACAGGTTGTAAGTACCCACCAGCAGATTACTCAACCGGTAAACGCCGCCGGCGTCGGTTAAGGTGGAGCTGACCACCCCGGTCGCCGTATTTTGAAACTCGATCCTGGCCTTGGGCACAGCCGCGCCTGAGCTGTCCGTTATCGTGCCGGTGATGTTTCCATCCGAAGCCTGTCCAAACAGTGCGCATGCACAGGCGGCCATCAGCAAAAACAAGCATGCCGATTTCATCGTGTTAACCTCCGACCCTCGCTTCCGACCATTTACCCGGCCGTGAAACAAATGCACACAGCCGGGTTGCACGCCCGCTTACCGGGGCGATTTTTCATTCAGACGCTCCAACATGCGTGAATGACAGCGGAGTTACGGTCAACTTGGGGTTAAGTCGGGGTAAAAAGGGGATGCTACGCGAAGGCGACGCCGGTTTGCGCCGCTACTCGCTGAATATAAGCGCGTCCTTCGTCGTACTCCGCGGCGTTTTTCAAGTGTTCCAACATCAGGGGCGCGTCCACCGGGAGCTTCGTCAGCTCGCGAAGATAAGTCGCATAGTCGATCTCGCCCCTGCCCGGTACCACCTCGGCGAAATGCACGTTGTATTCCGGAACCCAGGCAAGGTCCTTGGCATGGCACGAGGCGATCCACTTCCCCAGCTTGCGGAAGCACTCTTCGATCACTGCTTTGTTGTTGTAAAAACGTTCGGGGCTGTTCACCACGTTGCATGCATCCAGGTGCACGCCGAACGCCCGCCGGTCGACGGCCTCGATCAGCTCCAGATACGAATCCGGACCGTTTGGCAGCGACCACGGCATCATTTCGATCGTGAAGACGGTCCGGCTTGGGCGCACGGCGTCGATGGCGTGCCGGCAGTTCTCCACCGTGGCATCCAGGAAATCCTTCGACAGATTCTTCGGATGCATGCCATACCAGTACTTTGGATTGTAGGACCCGGCGATATCCACGCAGCAGCGCGCCCCCACCGCATCCGCCAGCGCCAGCCGCTCCACCACGTACTCGACGTTCGCCTTGCGCGTAGCGCTATCCGGATCGAGCATGTTCTTCCAGGCCCCCACCTCCGCGATCGCCACGTTTTCCGCCGCGAAGCCGTCGCGAATCGCGCGGATCTTTTCGGTCTCGGCCGCCGTGGCCGCAGGACAGTACGCGGCGCTGTACCCCAGCCGCCGATGCTCGCGCGCAAGCTCCCGCGGATCGTCGGACTTCAGGAAGATCGGCCCTCCGAACCTCACCGGCCGCCCGCCCGCGCCCTGGGCGAAACGCGTTGAAGCCAACAGAGCCAGCACCTGCCGTCGATTGAGGGCCCGCGATTTCAGTTGGAAGCTTGTCGTGCCGGCATTGGTTTTGAATCCGCGTTCATCGGCGCTCATCTGCGGCCCTTTAGGTGTGTTTCAGTATTCAGCATCTGCCTACTCCACCCC
>DATJYW010000283.1:0-11183 GCA_035499435.1 Candidatus Acidiferrales bacterium
GTATCTATTTCTAGTCTCGGTAACGGATCACCGTTCCTGGCTCGCTACGATTCCGCCGGCTGATTGTTCCTCAAACCTCTTGGAACCTTTTTCACTATGATCCAAAGGCGGTTTGGCGTCAACCACTTTCGTAAAGTGACAAACCGATTTCAACAGGTTTTATGTGCTTTATTATCAGTTCATTGTGGGCGGCGAGGTTTGTATCGCATGTGGATAAAACACCGCCATTACTGCATGTTTTGAAGCTTCGAGTCTGGAAGGCCGAATTATTGCCATTTGAGGATCATGCCGTTATCGGTGGCCAGCCAGACGTCCTCGCCAAAGCCGCCGAGCAGCAGGCGCTGGGCGCTGGCCCGATAATCGACCGGCTGCTCATTCCAGGAAGCGAAGTCCGTACTCTTGAAGACCTTCACCTTCCCCGGCGATACACTGCGCACTTCGCCGGGGAATTCGACACCCGCAAGGTAGGCAGCTCCCGCCGTGAGCCACACGTCGGTGATACCGTAGCGCTTGTCACGAAAGATCGTGGTGTTCTTGCCCGTCTTCCACTCGATTCTGTATGTCTCGCTGGGGTACCGGAACGAGTCGGCGTACTCGATCAGGCCGAGGCCGTTGCCGTCCGGTGCCAGCCGCACGCGGGTGATGCGGCCCAGAAGAGATGCGGATTCCGATTTCCACGTCTTCCCCGCGTTGTTCGTGACCAGCGCATACGCCATGTGGGGCGTTTCGCGGCGGGTGAGTGCGTCTGAAGGATCGAGCCAGGTGGGGAACATCGGCAGCCAGTGCTGGACCGGCTGGTTGAGGCCGGTGATGATGCCGTAGTTCGGGTTGGCAAAGGCGATCCAGGTGTAGGCGGATCGATCGGCGGCGCCGGCGGGCTCGGCAGCCGCGGCGATCGGGTCCCACTTGCGCCCTCCATCGTGGGTCACCAGGACGGACTTTTTGGCGCCGGCGGCCCAGCCGTTGTTCTCGTCGGCGAAATAGACCCGGATGGGTTGGAGGGGAAGGCGCGGCAGCTTGTGCCAGTCCTTGCCGAACTCGTCGGTTCGCCAGAGCCCTTTCTCGGTGACCATCCAGCCAAGCGTGTCGTTCAGGAAGAACAGGGAGACAGGGTTCTCTTCGAGCGAGGAAAGCTGCCAGTGCGCGCCGCCATCCTGGGTGACCACCGCTACCGGCTTGCGGCCGCCCTTACCTTCCAGCACGCTGCCGACAGCAATGCCCCGCGTCGCGGAAACGAAGACCATGTCGTGAAACATCAGGTTCGACTTCGCTTCGTCGTAGAAATATTGCACCCGCCAGCGCTGCGCGGGAGCCTTGGCAGCAGGCTCAACCGGCTTTTGGGGCGGATTCTGCGCCCAGCTCCGGATCGCGACCCCAGCCAGGGCGAGCAGCACGGCCGCGCACAGGGCGCGGTTAGGAAAAAAAGAAAAGTTCACAGCACCTTTATTGTTTCATCGGGACCGGCCCCGAGGAAAGGACCAGCTCCACGTGGTTGGCGGACTCCAGCGCGTCCGGGGCCATACGGGCAAGAACCAGGACACACCCCACCTGCTCGCCGACCGTGGTGAGCACTTCCATCTCGCTACCGGTGTGCTGGTGCTGCGCCCGGTGCTGCACGTTGATCACGCCCACCACGCGGTTGCGCGCAATCACCGGCGAGGAAAGGAACGCTTCGTACGTGTCTTCGGGCAGTTCGCCGAAAGTCTTGAAGCGCGGGTCCTTGTAGGCTTCGCGGGAGATGGCCAGCAAGCGGCGTTCGCGCGCCACCCAGCCGGTGAGGCCCTCGGACTTCTTCATGCGCAGCTTGCCGATGGTGGAGGGGTGCGGCGTGTTGGACGCGCACAGAACCAGATCCTCGCCGTCGATCAGGTAGACCAGGCAGGAGTCGCACTGGGTGAACTCGACCATCAGTGACACGATACCTTGCAAAACGTCGCTGAGCGAGAGCTCCCGAACCATGAACCGGCTGATCTTCTGAAACAGGGCGAGCTGCTGTTCCGTACGCTGGAGGCGCGCTTCCAGGTCTTTGCCCTTGGGCATGGCTCTTACATTATACGAGAGCCCTTGATGCGCTCCGGACGCGGGGCCCGACTCCCGTGCGTCCGGAGCGAAAGACAGGGAGAAGGAACGCTTCATGCACCTGTCAATATGTGAGACGCGCCGGGTGGGGAGGCGGGTTTCGCCTTACTTTCACATCCAGTATTGCCACTGGCCGGTATAGAGCACCCAGGCACTGAGCGCGGCGTTGGTCACCGCGTGGGCCAGGATGCAATCGGCCAGGTTGCGGGTGCGGATGATCCACCAATTGTAAACAATACCCGCGAGGAGGCCGACTTCCCAGTAAGGTCCATGCTCGGAGGCGAAGAGCACGGCGACGATCCAGAAGGAATAAGCCGACCAGGTACCCAGCGGCACCTTCAGGAAGTCCGTGCGGATCAACCAGCGCATCAGGAATCCGCGCCAGAACAGCTCTTCCAGCACCGGGACCAGCGCAAAGCTGGAAACACAGCGCAGGGCGAGGAAGGCGGCGTTCTGCCTCAATCCAGGCGGTAGGGAGCTTTTCGCCGCCCCGGTGAGCCCGTTGTTAAACAGAAAGGTATTCCGGTAACCGAAAAGTAAGTCGGGCGCGATCCAGATACCGAAAACCACCAGCCCGATCACGATACTGGCAACCGGAGAGCCGGGGCGCCATGTGAGATAGGGCCGCGAGAAAATCAGGATGATGGCCAGAACAATCGCGAAGCGCGCCGGATATAGCCACTGGAGCGGCAGGGGGAGCACGCGTTCCAGGGCCATTACAGCCACAAACGCAACGAACGGCGCTACGTACGCAAACGTGGCGGACGAGTTAGTTTCCTGAGATTGGGACATGGGCCGAATCGATCAGAGAGCCGTTACGAGCAGTACCCATGTTAGTACAATGTGGGTCACGCATGGAGTTACTGAAAGCGTTTTCGATCGTGGCTCTGACTGCTGCCGCGGCGGGCGCGCAGCCAACGGTTTGGGTAGTCGGCGATTCCACCGCGAACAACGTCAACCGGCGCGGCTGGGGCGACCCGTTCGCCGATTAATTCGACCCGTCGAAGGCGCGGACGGTCAATCGCGCGCGTGCCGGGCGCAGCAGCCGTACCTTCCTCACCGAGGGCCTTTGGGACAAGGTGCGCGCCGAGTTGAAACCGGGCGATTCCGTCCTCATCCAGTTCGGGCACAACGACGGCGGTCCGCCGGACAAAGACCGGGCGCGCGGCTCGCTGCCGGGCACGGGCGAGGAATCGCAGGAGTTCACGCTGCCGAACGGCACCCGGGAGACCGTCTACACGTTTGGACACTACCTGCGGAAGATGATCGAGGACACCAAAGCCGCCGGGGCGAACCCGCTTCTGCTGTCGCTGACCGTGCGGAATATCTGGAAGGGCGGCAAGGTGGAGCGCGGCTCCGGGCAGTTCGGGCGCTGGTCGGCGGAGGTCGCCAGGGAACAGGGCGTGCCGTTCGTGGATGTGACTAACGCGGTCGCCGACCAGTACGACAAGATGGGCGAAGCCAGGGTGAAGGCTTGGTTTCCCGAAGACCACACCCATACCAGCCCGGAGGGTGCCGACTTCAACGCCGGCATGGTGGTCGCGGGACTGAAGGGGATTGGGAGTCCGCTGGCGGCGTTTCTGTCGGAAAAAGGAAAGGTCGTGGAGCCATATCCGGTGCTGCTCACCACGGACCGGCTGAACCTGCCGGTGCCAAACGATCCCAAGCTCCCGACGCTTTTTCTGATCGGCGATTCGACGGTGCGCAACGGCCGCGGCGACGGCGCCAACGGGCAGTGGGGCTGGGGCGAGCCGCTCATGGACCGCTTCGACGCGGCGAAGGTGAACGTCGTGAACCGCGCGGTGGGCGGGCTGAGCAGCCGCACCTTTCTTACCATGGGCTGGTGGGATAAGGTGCTGAGGATGATGAAGCCGGGCGACGTGGTGATGATGCAGTTCGGGCACAACGACAACGGTCCGCTGGACGACGCGGCGCGGGCGAGGGGGACGATCAAGGGAATCGGCGACGAGTCGCAGGAGATCGACAACCCGATCACCAGGCAGCACGAGGTGGTACACACCTACGGCTGGTATCTGAGGAAGTTCATCGCGGACACGAAAGCTAAAGGCGCGACACCAATTGTGTGCTCGCCCGTGCCGCGCAAGATCTGGAAAGACGGAAAGGTCGTACGCAGCTCGGATTCCTACCAGACGTGGGCGGCGGAGGTGGCGGCGCAGGAGGGCGTGGGGTTCCTGGATCTGAACGAGATCATCGCGGCGAAGTACGACGCGCTGGGTCCGGATAAAGTGGAGCCGCTGTTCGCCGACGAGCACACGCACACGTCGCGGGCGGGGGCGGAGCTGAACGCGGATTGTGTGGTGGAGGCGCTGAAGAACGGAGTGCCGGCAGGGTGGCTGAAGTGACGACAGCGCGGTGAAGCGCGCGTGGGACCGGCTTCGGCCGGTCCAGGAGAGGCTCAAGCCTGTCCCACCTTACCTTCGCGGTTTCGCGCTAATCACCGGCACCAGCATATTGCTGCGGCTTTCCGGAACGCGCGCGCTGCGCGAGGCCAGCTCACTATTCAGTGTGGCTATGAACTGCTGGATCTGGCTCTGCATCTCACCCATCTTTTCGCGCATGTTCAGAATGATCTCCACGCCCGCGAGATTCACGCCGAGATCGCGCGTCAGGTGGAGAATTACCTCCAGGCGCTCGATGTCCTCCGTGGTGTAGAGTCGCGTGTTCCCCTCGCTGCGGCTGGGCTTGAGCAGGCCCTCGCGCTCGTAGAGCCGGAGAGTCTGAGGGTGAATCTCGTACTGCTCCGCAATGGCGGAGATCATGTACGCCGCTTTGGATTTCGCCTTTCGCATGGTCAGACCTTGCTCCAGATTTCCGCGCGCGGGTCCTCGGGCTGCAGCTTGGCCAACTCGCGCAGAAGCTCGCGCGTGCGCTCGTCGCGCGAATCGGGCGCGGCCAGCGAGACGTCGACGATCTGATCGCCGCGCTGATTGGTGCGCGAATTGAGCACGCCCTTCTCCCTCAGGCGGAACTTCTGGCCGTTGACAGTGCCGGCCGGAATTTTGAGGGCGGCGCGGCCGTCGATGGTGGGCACTTCGATCTTGGCGCCAAGCGCAGCTTCCCAGACTGCAACGGGCACCGTGATCTCGATGTTGTCGCCCTCGCGCCGGAAGAAAGCGTGCGGCTCGACTTTGGTCGTGATGTACAGGTCTCCCGGAGGCGCGCCCATGGTCCCGGCGTTGCCTTTTCCGGGGACGCGCAGGCGCGAGCCGTCGCGCGCGCCCGGCGGAATCCGGATCTCCACGGTTTCGGTGTGGGTGATGCGGCCGTCGCCGCCGCAGGTGGGGCAGGAGTTGCGCAGGCGCCCGGAGCCGCCGCATTTCGGGCAGGTCAGGTTGAAGCGCATCGCGCCGGCCATCTGGCTCACATGGCCGCTGCCCTTGCACTGCGGGCAGGTAACCTCGCCCCCTCCGGCCGAACCGGTGCCGTGGCAGGTCGTGCAGGTCTCGTAGCGGGTGATATTGACGCGCGCCTGGGTGCCTTTGATGGCCTGCCAGAAATCGATGGTCATCACGTATTCGAGATCGCCGCCCTTTTCGGGCTGCGGCTGCTCCGCGTGGCCGCCGCCGCGGTTGAAGAACTGGCTGAAGATGTCGCGGAAACCGCCGCCCCCTTCGGTCCTCCGGCCGCCGCCCGCGCCGCCCATGAAATCGGAAAAATCAAAACCGCTGAAATCGAATTGGGCGCCTTCTCCGCCCGCTCCCTGGGGCGGGGGCGGAGCGAAGCCGCTGTCGGAGTAGAATCCGAACTGGTCGTACATCTGGCGCTTCTTGGCATCGCCCAGGACGTCATAAGCTTCCTGCACGTTTTTGAAGCGCTCCTCGGCGGCCTTATCTCCCGGATTTACGTCGGGATGGTATTTGCGCGCGAGCTTCTTGTAGGCGCGGCGGATCTCCTCTACGCTGGCTTTGCGCGGGATACCGAGGGTTTCGTAATAGTCGTGCTTGGCGGCGGCCATAAAAGGGCTTTCAGCTCTCAGCCATCAGCTCTCAGCTCCGCGGAACTGAACGGCTGACGGCTGAAGGCTGATCGCTTATTTTTTGTCGTCGACGTCGACGAACTCGGCATCGACTACGTTGTCTGGTCCTTTGTCTCCGCCCCCGGAAGACGGCGGAGGCTGCTGCGGACCGCCCGTGGGCGGCTGCTGCGCAGTGCTCTTGTACATGGCTTCGGCCAGTTTGTGGCTGGCGGTGGTCAGGCGATCGATGGCGGAGTTGATCAGGTCCGCGTCGTTGCCGTTGAGGACCTTCTTGGTCTCGGCGATGGCGTCCTCGATCTCCTTGGCTTCGGTGTCGCTGATCTTGGAGCGGTGTTCCTTCAGCGTCTTTTCGACGTTGTACACCATGGCATCGCCGCGGTTGCGCGCGTCGATGGTGTCCTTCTGCTTGCGGTCCTCGGCGGCATGCATTTCGGCGTCCTTGGCCATCTTCTCGACTTCATCTTTCGAGAGGCCGCTGGAGCTGGTGATGGTGATCTTCTGCTCGTTGCTGGTGCCGCGATCCTTGGCGGTCACGTTGAGGATACCGTTGGCGTCGATATCGAAGGTGACCTCGATCTGCGGGACGCCGCGCGGGGCCGGCGGAATATTGCCGAGCTGGAACACGCCGAGCAGGCGGTTGTCGCGAGCCATGGCGCGCTCGCCCTGGCTGACCTTGATCTCGACCGACGGCTGGTTGTCGCTGGCCGTAGAGAACGTCTCGCTCTTGCGGACCGGGATCGTGGTGTTGCGCTCGATGAGCTTGGTGAACACGCCGCCCATCGTCTCGATCCCGAGCGAAAGCGGAGTCACATCGAGCAGCACCATTTCCTTGACGTCGCCGGCCAGCACGCCACCCTGAACCGCGGCGCCCACCGCGACCACTTCGTCGGGGTTGACGCCCTTGTGCGGCTCCTTATTGAAGAGCTCGCGGACCAGCGCCTGGATGCGCGGCATACGGGTCTGGCCGCCGACCAGCACGACTTCGTCGATCTGCGCCGGGGTGACCTTGGCGTCCGTCATGGCCTGCTTGCAGGGGCCGATGGAACGCTGCAGGATGTCCTCGACCATCTGCTCGAACCGCGCGCGGGTGAGCTTGAGCTGCAGGTGCTTGGGCCCGCTGGCGTCGGCGGTGATGAACGGCAGGTTGATATCGACCTCGAGCAGCGTGGAAAGCTCCATTTTGGCCTTCTCGGCCGCTTCCTTCAGACGCTGCAGGGCCATCTGGTCCTTCGACAGGTCGATGCCGTTGTCGCGCTTGAACTCGGCGACGATCCAGTCGATGATGCGCTGGTCGATGTTGTCGCCGCCCAGGTGCGTGTCGCCATTAGTGGACTTCACCTGCACCATGCCCTCGCTGACTTCGAGGATGGAGATATCGAACGTGCCGCCGCCGAAGTCGTACACGGCGATGGTTTCGTCCTTCTTCTTATCGAGCCCGTAAGCCAGCGCGGCCGCGGTGGGCTCGTTGATGATGCGCATGACCTCCAGCCCGGCGATCTTGCCGGCATCTTTGGTGGCCTGGCGCTGCGAATCGTTAAAATAGGCCGGGACTGTGATCACCGCCTGCGTCACTTTCTCGCCTAAATAGCTCTCGGCAGCTTCCTTGAGCTTGGTGAGGATCATGGCGGAGATTTCGGGCGGGGAATACTTTTTTCCGCTGATATCCACGCGAGCGTCTGCGTTCTCGCCGCGGCTGACCTTGTAAGGCACCATCTTCATTTCTTCGTTGACTTCGTCGGAGCGGCGCCCCATAAAGCGCTTGATGGAGAAGATGGTGTTCTCCGGGTTCGTGATCGCCTGGCGTTTGGCGACCTGGCCCACCAACCGCTCGCCGCTCTTGGTGAATGCCACGACCGACGGGGTCGTGCGGCTGCCTTCCTGGTTTGCGATGACCGTGGGCTGGCCGCCTTCCATGACGGCGACGCAAGAGTTGGTTGTGCCCAGATCAATGCCGATAATCTTTCCCATATTGGTTCAAATGCCTCCCTCGAAGAGATTTCAGTGTCGTTTCAAGTAGATGATGGCGTTGCCGCCGGAGGGCGGCTCTTTAGCACAAACCCATTATCAAACTTTAGTGTGCTGATGTCAAGTTTTGACGTGAGGAGCCACTCACCTCTTCCAGGCGGTCCGCAAGGATCTGCGCTAGGGCAGGGTGGCCCTCCAGAGGAGGTGCTGACACGATCTCTAACCCATTGTGAATGCTGGAGATCCGCTCGATCAGCCGAGGCAGGTCGCGATCCATATGCAGGCCTAGAGTCAGAAAATAGGGCAGGATGACGATCCGGCTGATACCGGCCGCCGCAAGCTGGGCAGCGGCAGACTCAAGCGACGGCTGTCCGAGTTCGAGGAAAGCCGCTAAGACCTGGGTATTGGCGACCTTTCGGGCAAGTTCGGCGGCAACGTCGCGGACGGCCTGGTTCGCCGATTCGATCCTCGAGCCGTGGGCGAAGACGATGGCGCCCGTGGTCACGAAGCTGTGGAGATGTAGGCGCGCATGTGGTGGAGCTCTTCCGTCTTGCGGGCCAGCTCGTAGTTCATCAGGTCCCGCATGGACAGAAAGCTGGCCACCCGCCCATCTCGCGTCACGGGGAGGTGGCGGCAATTGTGCGATTGCATGGCCTCCATCGCGTCTTCCAGCGTGGCCTGCTCATCGATGGTGACGAGATCGACGCTCATCACCTCGCCCACCTGTGTGCGGTCAGGGTCTCGCCTCTCGAGAACCACGCGTTTCATCAGGTCGCGCTCGCTGAAGACGCCGCGCAGCCCGTCCCCCTTCAGGACCATGATGGCACCGACGTGCAGCTCGGACATCGTCCGGGCGACTTCCGTTACGGTCTGGTGCTCCTCCACGTAGAAGAGCTCGCGCTGATGCACAATGTCTCGAACAAGGGACATTACACACCCCCCTCGTAGTTAAACTGACCGAACTATATCACAAAATACCGCCATGTTACAGGTCATAATCAGACATGGCCGAGGGAATCCGGTTTGAATGCCAACCCGGGTGTACGGAATGCTGCCGCCAGAAGGGATTTGTGTACCTGACCCAGGATGACTTAGTACGAATGGCGGCGTTCACCGGTATGACACCCCAAGCCTTTGAGGGGAAATACGTGTATCGGACCGCCCGGCGCATGCGGCTGCGCGTGCCCGCGGCAGGAACCTGCCCGTTCCTGGAAGAATCCGGGTGCGCGATCCATCCGGCCAAGCCGGTCCAATGCCGTATTTTCCCGTTCTGGCCCGAGCTGGTGGAGAGCCGGCGCGAGTGGAATAAGACGGCCCGCTACTGTCCGGGAATTGGGAAGGGTCCGCTGATCCAGATCGCAATCGCCAAGGCCCAGGCCACGGAGATGCGGGAGGCGCACCCGGCTATGTATGAGTAGCGCGTGGAGCCCGGAACTGCTGGTGATGCTGCGGCCGGCGGCGGAGTACCGGCAGCTCGTGGAACTGTCAAACGGCGGCCGCTGGTGGAAACGGGCGCTCCGGTTCAGCTTCCTGTTTGGGAGCGTGGTGTCGCTGGCAGCCTCGGGGCGGCTGACACTACGGCTGGTCGCCGCCGGCACCCTCTACGCGAGTCTCATCCCGCTGGTGGAAATCGCCGTTCTGGCCACCGTGCTCGGACGCAGCCGGAAGGTCAGCCTGGCGCGGGCCGCGGACCTTTTTCTCATGGGCCACGGCGCATGGTGCTGCTGGCTGCTCGGCTTTGCGGGAATTTGGGCCTTTCTGGCGCCTATACCGGCTTTCGAGTGGACACGCGCGATTTGGCGGTGGGGTGTCGTGGCAGCCGTGGCCGCCTGGTCCGCCTACGTGGACTATTGTTTTTTCCGTTGCGTGGCTCCCTCCGGCCCCGGGTGGCGTCTGGTGGTGCAGCGGGTGGCCTGCTGGACACCCGCGGCTTTGATCTTCGGCGGCGGATCCCTGTGGCCCGAAATACTGAAGGTGCTGGGAAGATGACCGCCGCCGGTTGGACTTCGGGCGTCTTGCTGGCGTTGGCTCTGGCCACTGGGACTATTTCCGACGTGCCACGGGCCAATCCGCCCGCGATGCGCAACGGGTATCGCGTCCTGGCGGTGGATTTTCACGTCCACGGCTTCCCTTCCAGTTGGGCAACCCTGGCGCCCTGGGACCTGGTGCTCGAGGCGCGGCGACAGGGCCTGGATGCAATCGTGATTGCCGGCCACAACAACGTTTGGGCTGGAAAGCTGGGCCGATGGTTCTCCCGGCTCGCCGGAGGACCGACCGTCCTGGCCGGCGAAGAGATCGTAAGTCCCCGATACCACATGATCGCGGCCGGAATCGATCAGGGAGTTGAGTGGAATCAGCCGGCCGCGAGTGCCATCGCGGAGGTGCACCGCCAGGGCGGGATCGCCATCGCAGCCCATCCTACGGCCGCGTTCTGGCCGGCGTGGGATGCGGCAGCCGTGCGTATGCTGGACGGCACGGAAGTATTGCAGCCGATCTCGTATCTGCCCGGCCGCGCGAGTTATGAGCTGCAGGAGTTCTACGAAAGGGCCAGGGTCGCGCCAATCGGCGATTCCGACTACCACGGGCTGGGTCCGATGGGGCTGTGCCGCACCCGCGTGCTGGCCCGCGACAACTCCGAAAACGCGATTCTGGAGGCGGTGCGGGCGGGTCGTACCAGTGCCGAGAGGGGGCCCGCTCCCGACAGGTCGGCCACGGCGGCAGTAAGCCGGGCGTGCGCACTCCTAGGGCTGTCGATCGCTCTCATCTGGAAACCAAAGCGGCCGCCGGAAGAGGTTTGATAGGTCAGATAGAGGCAGAGTAAGGGGATGCAAAACCGAGGAAAGACAAGGAGGGAGCGGCCGCGCCTAAGGAGACGGTCCAGGTGCCAAACCACCTGGTGCCGGAAGAATAATCGAACCGTAGTTTGTCTGTTGGCATGTCTGGAGCCGGTTCTGATCTTGCTCCCCGCGCGCCGCGCCGCACAAGACGCAAACGGATAAGCTGCCGCCGCTTACGAACCGCGACGAAACGCACAGTAACCAAAGATAGCGAGGTGGGACCGGCTTGAGCCGGTCCAGGACAGGCTCAAGCCTGTCCCACTAAACTGAAAAGGAAGGGCTGCACCGCGCAAATTATGGTCCGG
>DATJYW010000284.1:0-15455 GCA_035499435.1 Candidatus Acidiferrales bacterium
CCGGATAACCGGCACATCGTGTACCGGTCCGATCGCAATGGCGGCGGAATTTACGTCATCCCCGTAGCGGGCGGCCAGCCCAGTCTGATTGCCGTCCGCGGACGCCGGCCTCGGTTCTCGCCCGACGGCTCCCGCATCGCCTATTGGCAGCGCGACGAAACCTGGGGGCCGGGCCGGATCTATACCGTGCCGGCTACCGGCGGCGATTCCACTCAACTGGTCCCCGATTTCGCCGATGCCCACTACCCGGTCTGGTCTCCGGACGGCTCGGAGCTCCTCTTCTGCGGCACCCGAAATCCCGACCAGGAACGCACCGCCGGCCACGATTGGTGGGTGCTCCATCTTTCCTCGGGTGAAGTCAAAAAAACCGGTGTGGCCGGCGTGCTCTCGCGGGCCGTGCCCCCGGCCGGACGCCGGCTCGCCGGATTCTCGGCCGATATCCTCGGTGTTCCTGGAGGCTGGATCGATGGACGCATCGTCTTCTCCACGCGCCTTGGAGATAGCGAGAACCTTTGGGAGTTCCGTATCGGACCCGATCGGCGAATCGTGTCGGTGCCGCAGCGCCTCACCTTCGGCGCTGGCATGGAAGCGCAACCCTCCGTGTCGGGCAACCTGGTGGCCTTTGTCTCTGGCGCGCTCAATATCAATGTTTGGATGACCCCGCTGGAATCCAACCGCGGCCGGTCGCTCGAAACTCCCCGCCGCATTACCAACGACTCCGGACCGTTCGCCCTCAGTCCGTCGGTTTCCCTCGACGGCGGCAAACTCGCCTATATCTCCACTCGCGCCGGTTCGCGCGACGTTTGGTTCAGGAATCTCGCTACCGAACGCGATGTGCCCCTGACCGCCACGCCTGTCGTCGAAGAAGGATATCCAAGCCTTTCGGAGGATGGCTCGCGGGTGGCCTACCGCGTAATTGATGGGGCCAGGCAGACCATCTATGTGATGGACACCGCGGGAGGTGCTCCCCGCAAGGTCTGCATCGACTGCGGCCTGCCCACGGACTGGTCGCATGACGGCCGCCGGCTGCTCTACGAGCCAGGCTCGCGCATCCCGGGCATCGGGCTGCTCGACGTGTCTACCGGCTCGACTCGCGAAATCGCGGTGCATGCCACGTACAAGCTGCACAGCGCGCGATTCTCCTCCGACGGCCGCTGGGTTGCCTTCCATGCGGAAACGTCGCCCGACGCACGGCGGATCTTCGTCGCCCGCCTCCAAGGCGATACCCTCGGTGGCGAATCCCAGTGGATTCCGGTCACCGCAGGCACCGACCTCGACATCGATCCCGTCTGGTCGCCCGACGGAAACCTGCTGTATTTCATCTCCGAACGCGACGGCTTCCGTTGCATCTGGGCGCAGCGCCTGCACCCCGCCAGCAGGACCCCGGTCGATCCGCCGTTCCCCGTCCAACACTTCCACACGGGCTCCCGCGCTTTGCTCACGAATTTCCGCGCCAACCCGTTGCAGATCGGGCTGTCCGCGTCGACCCAGGGCCTCGTCTACAGCCTCGAAGAACTTCGTGGGAACATCTGGACCATGGCCTTGCAGTGAAGCCTGTGGAGCGGACCATCGACTTGTGTGGTCCGCCCGCCGCACCGCTTCTATAATGGCAACCATGTGGACCCGGCCGGTCATCGCCGCCCTTTTCGCCCTGCAAGCATTAGGGGCACAAGCCTCATCCGGCCCGATGCACGGAACGCTCATTGCCGATGGCGGAGGCGGCACGGACCTGGTAAAGGACCGCTTTGTCTCGCTCGCTGGCGGAGTAGATGCCAACATCGTCGTGATCCCTACCGGCGCATCGTCGCTTCGGTTCGGCCCCGACAAAACCATTCTCGATCCCGACTGGCCGCGCGACCGCCCGGAGTGGGCTGCCTACCGCAAAGATCTCACGGCGTGGTTCGGAACCGCTCACATCACTATCCTCCATACCCGCGACCGCGCGGTCGCCGATTCCGAGGAATTTGCCAAACCGCTCCGAACCGCCACCGGAGTTTTTCTCGGAGCGGGCAATGCCGGACGGATTGCCCGATCCTATCTGGGAACGCGCACCCAGCAGGAGCTACAGGCCTTGCTCGATCGCGGCGGTGTCGTGCTCGGCAGTTCGGCCGGCTCGATCGTCCTGGGATCGTTCATCGTGCGCGGTTGGCCCGAGAAGCCCCTCCTGATGGCCCCTGGGCATGATCGCGGTTTTGGATTCCTGCGGAATGTCGCGATCAATCCGCACCTCACCGAAGCCAAACGCGATTACGAGCTGATCAATGTCGTGGATGCGCATCCGGAGATTCTCGGAATCGGTATCGACGAGCCGGCAGCCATCGTCGTCCAGGGCAATCGCTTTGAAGTTATCGGTACCGGAAAGGTGGCCATCTACGACAATCAGCCGCATCCTGGTGCCTGGTACTACTGGCTCAACCCGGGCGACCGCTTCGATCTGGCCCGCTGGCAAAAGATAGCGCCTTAGGGTTCCCCACATTCACCGCCGGGCAACCGAGTCGCTGTTACCATCGTCGTCATGACCACGTGCTTGACGGGTTTGGATCGCCTGTTTGACGATGGCATCGCCCGCTTTCGCGGCTTGCGCGTCGGACTCATCGCCAATCCCGCGTCGGTCGATCGCAGCCTTGTACACGCCGTGGAACGGTTTGCCCGCTGTCCCGCTTGGCGCCTCGCCGCGGTCTTCGGCCCGCAACACGGCGCGCGCGCCGACCGGCAGGACAACATGATCGAGTCCCCCGATGAAATCGACCCGCGGCTCGGCATCCCCGTCTATAGTCTCTACTCCCAAAACCGAAAGCCCCTGCCTGCCATGCTGAAAGATCTGGACGTCCTGTTTTGCGATCTCTTCGATGTCGGCACTCGTGCCTATACCTTCCTGTGGACCGCCATCCTCGCCATGCAGTCCTGCGCCGAGAATCAAAAGCGCTTCGTCGTGCTGGACCGGCCGAACCCGATCGGCGGGAGCCTGGTGGAAGGTCCCGTGCTAAATATGGGCTGGCGGTCCTTCATCGGCCTCTACCCGATTCCGATGCGCCACGGCTTGACCATGGGAGAGCTCGCCGCCTATGTCAATTCCGAATTCGGCATCGGAGCCGACTTGGAAGTCGTTCCGGCCGTGAATTGGGACCGCGAGCAATGGCTCGATGACACGGATCTTCCGTGGGTGATGCCCTCTCCCAACATGCCCACCCTCGCCACAGCCGCCGTCTATCCGGGAGCCGTCCTGGTAGAGGGCACCAATCTCTCCGAGGGCCGCGGCACAACCCGGCCGTTTGAACTGATCGGCGCGCCCTTCCTGGATGCGCACCGCATGGCCTCGCGTCTGAACGCGCTGAAGCTGCCGGGCGCGCACTTCCGCCCGGTCTGGTTTCGTCCCACCTTCGACAAATGGTGTGGCCAACTCTGTGGTGGGGTACAGATTCATGTGACCGGCCGGTCTTGCTTCCAGCCGTTCCGGACGGGGCTGGCGATTCTCCGCGCCGCCATCGAGCTGGCTCCGGGACAATTCGCCTGGCGGCAGCCGCCGTTCGAATATGAATATGAGAAATTGCCGATCGATATTCTGGCCGGCACGGACCGCTTGCGCCGCCGTCTCGACGAGGGCGCCCCTCTGGACTCGATCGAGGCGGAATGGCAGCCTGATCTCCTGTCTTTCCAGTCTGCTCGCGCGCGAAACTTGCTCTATCGGGCTTAGCCGCGCGCGCCTCGTCTGAGAGCAGCGTCGCGGTCGAATTCGTCTGGCAACCGGCCGCGGATGCCCCGGCTATTGTTGGACGTACATCGTCACGTTGCTCTGCGACGCAACACCGCCGACGGTTACCACCACGGACACGCTCCCGCTCGCGGCGCCGGACGGCACCACCGCGTTGATCTGATAAAGCCCCTGCACCGAGTTGGGAACAGCGCCGCTATACTGTACGGTCGCGGGCTGTCCGGCGATGGTCACGGCGACACTCGCGGCGATCGCCATGTCCGCCGTACCGAGCGCGCCGGTCTTGCCCGAGGGCCGTAGATTGCCGGCGCCCGTCACGTAAATCGCTACCGTCGAACCTTTCGCGGCGGGCGCATTCGCGCCGTTCACTACTCCGCTCTGGTTGATCACCGACGCCTGCCCGGTGCCGGTCGAGGCAGTCGTAAAGATCCCCGGAGCCGCCGGGCTGATCGCCTGCTGCGTCACCGGCGCCTGCTGCCCGTTATACGTGAATTGCACCGCCGCTTGCGTCTTGCCGGACACCTCGAACGGCACGATGATCCCAACCTGGTTGGTGCGGGCATACAGAATCGGGGCGGCCACGTTGTCGAAGGTGACGCCGACGCCGCCGAGCGTGGTGGCGAGCCCGGATACCAGATCCCGCGGCCCGATGTTCGCGCCGAAGATCGTCAGGATCGTGCCCGGAGCCACCGGACCCGCGACATAGCTGGCAGCGTTGACGATCGAGGTGATCGCCGGCGCCTGGCCGCCTGCCGGACCGGTTTGGACCGTCAGCGTGACTGCGACCCCTGCGGCCGTCAACCCGCTCGACGTCACGTCGATGCGCGCCGTGCAGTTGCCGCCCGTCGCGGGAGGCGTGGCGGTCACGGTCAATGTGCCGGGCGTGGTCCCCGATGCCGGCGAGACCGCGAGGAAGTTGCCGCAGGTGGAGCCCGAGACGCTTGCGGCGAACGCGGAGGAGCCCGCGGTGCTCGCCACCAGCAGCGTCTGGGTAAGCGCGCCCGCGCCCCCGCCCTGCGGACCTCCCCCGCCGAACGACGTCAGCGTCAGCGACGCCGGGCTCGTCACCAGCGACGGCGTGCTCACTACGCTCATGACCACTGGAATCGAAAATGGCGTGTTGCTCGCGCCCGATACCGCGATGCTGACTGTCCCCGGGTACGTTCCCGCCGGCATCCCCGCCGCTCGCGCCGATATCTGCAGGCTGCCCGGAAGCGTTCCGCTCGGCGCGCCCACAGTCAGCCACGAGGCCGACGTTGTGGCTGTGTTGTTCCCCGTCTTCGAATCTGAGAGCGACACTGCCACCGCCTGGCCGAAGCCGTCGTGGAGCCCGTGGTCTGGTCCAGGAACAACGACGTGGGCGTGGCGGAGATCGTCAGCGGCGTCTGGCCGTCCAGTCCAGCGCCAACGCGGTGAGGAAGCTGTCCACATCGATCAGGCTGTCGAGTTTGCCGGGAAGGTCCGCGGCCGCCGTCTGGTCGAAGATGCGGGCCAGTTCGATCAGGTCGGTCCAGTCGTTGGCGTCTTCGTTGGATTCCTTGCTGAAGAAGGATTGGTACGGCGTCGGGTCCTCCCCGAGGTACGCCAGGTTCGCGCCGGGGTCCGTCGCCTTGTAGAGGTTGCCCGTGTCGTCGTTTTTGGCGAAATGGTTCTTCAGAAAGTCGCCGTTCACGATCTCGCCGAGAATGTAGAGTCCCCAATACTCGCCATTGACATATAGCGCCGCGAAGTTGGAGCGGCAGGCCGCGAGGCCCGCTCCGGCGGCCATTTCGTAATACGGCTTCTCGCGCACGAAGCTCGGATCGTTCCAGGCGTTGCTCAGGCCGAACGACGACATACCGTCGATCTTCTGGCCCTTGGTGAATTCGTTCAGCTTGATGCGGAACGGCTTTTTCTTCGTGGTTGACCCGTAATAGGAGCTGTTCCCCTTGAACCGCACGCCGATGCTGTCGAACTTGTACTGGCCCCATTCGATCGAGGCCTCGGTGTAGGGCGTGTCGTCCGGGTACTTTGCGTAGTTGTCCGGTAGTTGCTCATACCAATCGGTCTGCTTGAAGGTCAAACGGATCTCGTGGACCGTATCCTTGTCGAACACGGCGCTGGTCGGCGGTGCCACCACTTGGGACGAGGCCGCGAGTGGAATTAGGAGTAGAAGGTGTGATTTCATCACTGTCAAAGGCCTTAAACGGCGCGGCGCCGCTCCTGGTTGCGTCCCGGGCACGCTCCTTAACAAATCTTTACGGCCGCGGTTGAAGCCGCGACACGGTTCCAAGCAGCCTCGGTTCGATTGATGCTCAACGAGGGTATCGGCTTTGAGCGATCCACCCCGCAACTCCGGTCTCGATGTTCGTTCCTGAACCCCCGATTGGTGCTAAGCCGCTCAGCGCCGGCAAAGCCATCGAGCCGATCGGGAATATCATGAGGAAGGTCGCAGGGCAGACTGCCCGGCAGGGATGGAAGGGAGGGCCCTCGAGCCGGCAAGGGTATCGCAGTCGAATTGTCGGCGAGAAGCAGTGATTCGATCAACAAACCGGTAGAACCGGGCGACGTTCTGCCGGACCGTCAAACGCCGCTGAGCCAAAGATGAAATGAAGAAAACGGATGTTCTGCGCGTGTGGGGACGCGTCCTGCGGGGACATGCTCCCTTTCTCTCGCTCGAGATCACCAGGGAGTGCCCGCTCAACTGCCCCGGATGCTATGCATATTCTCCCGACCACCTCGGGCCGCTGATCACCTTGCGGCAGCTCTCGGACTATCGGGGACAGGATCTGGTGAGGGCGGCCGCCGCAGTCGTCAGGCGGCTTCGCCCTGTCCATGTCTCGATCGTCGGCGGAGAACCCTTGGTTCGCTACCGCGAGCTTGGCGAGCTTTTGCCGCTGCTCGATCGGATGGGAGTGGAAGTGCAACTGGTCACCAGCGCCGTTCGGGCGATTCCGGAGGAGTGGAAGCACATCCAGTCCCTGCACCTGGTCGTCTCGATTGACGGCTTGGCCCCTGAACACGACGCTCGCCGATCGCCCGCCACCTACGATCGCATTCTGAAGCATATCGCTCCGCACCGCGTGATCGTGCATTGCACGGTTACCAGGCCGATGCTTTCGCGGCCGGGATACTTGAGTGAGTTTTGCAGGTTCTGGTCGGACCGGCCTGAGGTCCGGAAGATCTGGTTCAGCATCTACACTCCACAGGAAGGCGACAACTCGCCGGAGCGGCTGCGCGCGCAAGATCGCGAAACCCTGCTTCAGGAGTTGTCCGCTACAGTGCGTTTCCCGAAAGTGCATTTGCCCCGGATGGTGCTCGACGGTTACCGCAACCCGCCGCGCTCGCCCGAAGAGTGCGAATTCGCCCGGCTGACCACTTCCCTTTCGGCCGATCTGAGGACCTCCATCACGCCGTGCCAGCTCGGTGGGAACCCGGTTTGTCAGGAATGTGGCTGCATGGCCTCCGCGGGAATGCACGGTCTCGGAAGGCTGAAGCTCGGCGGTCTTGTTCCCCTCTCCACAATTTTGAATGCATCGATCCGGCTGGGTAAAGGCGCGCGCCCTACATCTCGGTTCGAATCATGACCGGCTCCGAGACTCCAGGCGTGACGGTCCGCGGACTGCGCCGCTGCAACCGTTGGCGTGATAAGATGGCGGCCGTCATGAAATCCTTGGCGCGCCATATGGAGGAGGCCGGAATCGGCGTGGCCCAACTCGTCGCTGTCACCGGATTGGATTCAAAATTGGTCAGGGCCATCGCCGGCGGCAACTACATCCCCAGCCCGTCGCAGCGCGAACGGCTGGCAGCCGCTCTGGGCATTTCGAAGGACGAGATTTCATGGGAGCACGCGGTTCCGGTTCAGCACCTGCGCGGCAACGGCCCGCAATCCGGGCGCACGACTTGATCGCTCGTCCTCGTACCCCGTGCCCCCCACCGGCAGCCGCCGCCTCACTCTCCGCGGGCGCGAGCGGCGGTTTGTTTGTACGCGTCCTGTGGTCTGGGCACGGCGCCGATTGAATAGTGCACCGCGGCAACTCGGGCGGCCTGACGATGTATGATACCTGAAAAGGACCCCAAACAGATGCCCGCATCCGGTTTGAAAGGAGGGGAACATATGTGCGAACGTCTTGCATCCCGGTACCCAGGCATGGCTCTTCTGGTGGTGCTCGCTTGCGGCAGTGCTTTCTCCCAAACGGCGGAGATCACTGGGCGCGTAATGGACGCATCCGGCGCAGTCATTCCACGTGCTACGGTCAGCGTGAACAGCATCGCCAGCGGCGCGGCTCGCGAAGTGCAAACCAATTCCAGCGGGTATTATACGGTCCCGCTGTTGCTTCCCGGCGAATACCAGGTGAGCGTTCAAAGCCAGGGGTTCAAAACGCTGGTTCGTTCCGGTGTCGTGCTTGCCGTCGATCAGCGCGCCGAACTCGATCTCACCCTCGAAGTGGGCGGCATGGCGGAAAAAGTCGAGGTTCAGGCCGCTGCTCCGCAATTGAATACTGTCGAGGCCAGCCAGGGCCAGGTGATCGCGAACAAGCAGATTGTCGATCTGCCCCTCAACGGCCGCACTTACGACGACCTCGCGCTGTTGTCGGCGGGAACCGTGCAGCCGCTGAGCAACGCCCGGTTTGTCGGATTCTCCTCGGGAGGCATGAGGGACACGCAGAATAACTTCCTGCTGGACGGCGTGGACAATAATCCCGTGGAACTCGCGGGCGCTCAGCGCCGCTCGGAAATGGTGCAGCCGTCGATCGACGGCATACAGGAGTTCAAGGTTCAGACCAACTCGTTTGCGGCCGAGTACGGACGCGCGCTGGGTGCCGTGGTCAACGTCACCACCAAATCGGGCACGAACGAGCTTCACGGGTCGGCCTTCGAGTTCCTCCGGAACGAGAAGCTCGACGCGGAGAATTTCTTCGCCCCGCCCGGTCCGAAGCCGCCATTCAAGCGCAACCAGTACGGCTTTTCGGTGGGAGGCCCGGTGTTCATTCCGAAAATCGTCCACGGCAAGAACAGGCTGTTCTTCTTCGGCGATTACGAGGGCACCAAGATCCGGCAGACCCAAATCACGGTAAGCACGATTCCCACACCGTCCATGCGCACCGGCG
The DNA here is from genome assembly GCA_035499435.1 of Candidatus Acidiferrales bacterium. Taxonomy (GTDB): domain Bacteria; phylum Acidobacteriota; class Terriglobia; order Bryobacterales; family Bryobacteraceae; genus Solibacter. Next base: position 8,803 of record DATJYW010000284.1, read on the forward strand.
ATTTCACGGAACTGAACGCGCAGCGCAAAATCGCGATCATCGATCCCGGAACCGGCAGCCCGTTCCCGAACAACGTAATTCCCAGCTCGCGACTCGATCCGCTGTCCGTCAAGCTGGTCAACCTGTACCCGGCGCCGATGACTTCGAGCGTCGCAACCAACTTCACGTTTCAATCGCCGAGTAACCAGGATGTGAACAAGTTCGATGTGCGGGGAGACGCCAACCTGGGGAGCAAGGACAATATGTTCTGGCGAATGAGCCAGCAGCACGCGACGCTGCCCGCTGTTTTCTCTCTCCCGGCCCCCGCCTACGGCGGCAATCCCTTCGATTCCTATATCGACGGCATCAACACGGGCGCCACCTGGAACCACATCTTCACCCCGACACTGATCCTTTCCGTGCGCGGCGGCTGGAACTACGGCTTCTTCGCGCGCGACAACCCGGCGTCTACGAGAGGCCAGTTTTACAATCAACAGCTCGGCCTCAATGGCGGGACCAACTCCATTCCGGGATCTTTCTCTAATTTCAATCCCACCGGTTACGCCTCGCTCGGACTTGGACCGAACAATCCGGTCTACCGCGATTCCCAAAATCGCCAGCTCACTGCCGATGTCACCTGGACTCACGGCAAACATAGCCTCAAATTCGGCGGAAGCCTGATTAAATCGCAGAACAACATATTCAACATCCGAAACGAAATCGGAGGTCCCTATGCGTTCAACGGCCAATACACCAAAGACGGCATGGCCGACTTTCTGTTGGGGATGGTGAGCGGCTTCACCTGGAACACCAGGTTGCAGGTCAATTTGAGAAGTTGGAACGACGCCGCGTTCATCCAGGATGACTGGAAGATCACACCCAATCTCACGCTGAACCTCGGCCTGCGATACGAGGTAGTGCTCCCATTTGTCGAGAAACGCGACCGCATCGGCGATTTCGATAACTGGACGAGCCCTTCGAACCCGCAGCTCGTGACGGCCAAGGGAGGTGGAAGCCGCTACGAGCGCGCGATGACTGCCACGGATAAGAATAACTTCATGCCGCGCGTGGGATTCGCCTATAAGTTGGGCGCGCGCACGGTGATCCGCTCGGGATATGGAATCTTCTATTCGTACATGGAACCGCTGGGCGACGCCGAGTGGCTAATCGGCAACCTGCCCTTCGCCTATGGCGTCACCTTGAATGGGAGCACCACCTCGCCCGCTTTTACGCTCGCCAACGGGCTCCCCCCGGGGGCGCTCGACGTCTCGAAAGCCACCGGCGTCCAACTCTCCAGCATTGAACGGCAAGCCATCAGCCCCTACGCGCAACAATGGAATTTCAATATCCAACGCGATTTCGGCGGAAATTGGCTGCTGGAAGTGGGTTACGCGGGAAGCAGGGGGACGCACCTCGAACGCGTTGCCGACGAGAACTATTCGCCTCCGGGACCGGGCGCCATCAACGCCAAGAGGCCGTACCAGACCGTTGCGGTCCCAGGCACGTCGATCGTCGCCGCTCTCGGACCGATTTACGGCTACCACTTCAACGGCAACACGAACTACAACGCTTTGGTGACGCGGCTCGAGAAGCGATTCTCGCAAGGTCTCACGCTGCTGGCGTCGTACACCTTCTCCAAGGCCATCGGCGACATTTGCGGCGCATCCGCCGCCGGCGACACCACGAATTGCGGTTACCAGGACCCCCGCAATCTCCGCAACGAGCGTTCCGTCGACAATATCGATATTCCTCAACGGTTCGTCGGCAGCGGAGTTTATCAGCTCCCCGTAGGCAGGGGACGCCACTTCGGGTCCGGCATGTCGCGAGTCGCCGATGGCTTCATTGGCGGATGGGCCTTGGGCAGCATCTTCACCATCGCCAATGGTATGCCGTTCAGTGTCATCTCGTCCGGCAATCCCGCCAATACCGGCACCTTCTCGGTCGTAAACCGGCCGAACGTGACCGGCGACCCGTATGCGTTCAACCGCACCGTCGATCAGGATTTCAATACCGCTGTCTTCGTCAATAATGCGCCATATACTCTCGGAACCGCCGGTCGTAACATCATGCGGCAGCGCGGTTTCTTCAACTGGGACTTCTCGGCGAACAAGGAGTTTGCGATTCGTGAGCGGATACGGCTTCAGTTCCGGTTCGAGTCGTTCCATTTCACCAATACGCCTCGCTTCGGCGTGCCCGGCGCGACGCTGGGAACCGCCGCATTCGGAAAGATCACCAGCGCCGACACGCCCCGTAACCAGCAACTCGGCCTGAAGCTGGTCTGGTAACGACTTTGGCAAGGAATAGAACCGGAATCTAAACCCATGAGCAGCAATCAATCGAACATTACCCGGCGGTCGTTTGCGTCGCAAGCCGCGCGCCTGGCAGCCGCGCCCCTGCTTGCTTCCGGACCGCTCATCAGGCCGGCATTCGCAGCGCCGGCGCGCAGGCCGAACATTTTATACATCATGACCGACGATCATGCCTCTCAAGCGATCGGTTGCTACGGCAGCAGGGTCAATCAGACCCCCAATCTCGACCGCATCGCCAAAGAAGGCATCCGCATGGACCGTGTCTTCGCCACCAACTCCATCTGCACCCCCAGCCGCGCCACCATCCTCACCGGCAAGTACAGCCACCTGAACGGCGTTCCGGTATTCAACCGGTTTGACGGATCGCAGCCCACCGTGCAGCAGAAGCTTCAACAGGCGGGCTATTACACGGCCATGGTGGGAAAGTGGCACCTGGGCAGCGATCCCACCGGATTCGATTACTGGAACATCCTGCCCGGTCAGGGAGTCTACAATGATCCGACGCTCTACGATAAGGACGGCTCGGTTGTTCATAAAGGCTACGCGACGGACATCATCACGGATATCACCCTCGACGCATTGAAGAACCGGCCCAAGGACAAACCGTTCTTCATGATGTCCCATCACAAAGCGCCTCACCGGGAATGGACTCCCGACGAAAAGCATCGCAAGCAGTTCGAGGGCAAACATATTCCGGAACCGCCGACGCTGCGCGATGACTATTCCGGCAGAACCGACGCGCTCCGCGAGCAGCAGCAATCGGTTTTCCGCGACCTGACGCGGCGCGATCTCAAGCTGATTCCTCCTCCGGGGTTATCTCGCGCCGAAGCGCAGAAATGGCTCTCGGAGAAACCCACGGAAGTGGAAGCCGTCGTCGACGGAGTCAATCGGAGATTGACCGGCAAGGCCCTGGAAGACTGGAAGTATCAGCGGTATATGCAGGACTACCTGGCGTGCGTTCAAAGCGTCGACGACAATGTCGGCCGCGTGCTCGACTGGCTGGACGCCAACGGCCTCAGGGAAAATACGGTCGTGATCTATACCAGCGACCAGGGATTCTTCCTCGGCGAGCACGGTTTGTTCGACAAGCGCTTCATGTACGAGGAATCGCTGCGCATGCCCTTCCTGGTACGCTGGCCTGGAGCGATCCGTCCGGGCTCGACCTCGCGCGCCATCGGCATCAACTGTGACTTCGCTCCCACCTTCCTGGACCTGGCCGGACAACCCACGCCCAGCGATATGCAAGGCCGGAGCTTTGTCCCTATCTGGCAGGGCAATACGCCGCGCGATTGGCGCCGCGCCATGTACTACCGCTACTACCACGATCCCGGGGACCACAACACACGCGCGCATTACGGAATTCGCACCGAGACTCACAAGCTGATTTACTTCTGGAGAAAAGACCAGTGGGAATGCTATGACCTCGTGGCGGACCCGCTCGAAATGCACAATATCTACAATGATCCGAAGGCGCAGAAGACCGTGGCCGCTTTGAAGGAACAGCTCTTCCGATTAAAGAAGGAGCTGAAGGATGACGACCAGTTCGCCAACGAGCAGCCGCAAGACTCGTCATACGTTCAGCCGCCCCCGTTGAAAAAGCAGTAGGCCGATGAATTGCAAATAGGGGAAGCACAGCGCAGTTGTATCGAGCCACTTCCGTTTGCTAGCTTGGCGTAGATGCCGGCGCCTGTGCCCGAACAACTCGGCCAGACCATTGAGACCCTTTACCGGTCGGAATCGAGCCGCGTTCTGGCCACGCTGGCGCGCCTCCTCGGAGATCTGGATCTCGCCGAAGAGGCCATGCATGAGGCATTCGCCGCCGCTCTGGAATTCTGGTCTCAGACCGGTATTCCGGACAAGCCGCGCCCCTGGCTGATTTCGACCGCACGCTTCAAGGCCATCGACGTGATCCGTCGGCGCGCGCGCTTCGACCGGGCACAGAGAGATCTTGTTGCCCACATGGAATCGCGCCTCAACCTCGCTCCCGGCGGAAATGAAGAGACCGGAGAGGAAGAGATCGAGGACGATCGCCTCCGTCTGATCTTCACCTGCTGCCATCCCGCTCTGCCTCCGGAGGGACAGGTTGCGCTCACTCTTCGCGAAATCTGCGGCCTGACCACGGAAGAAATCGCCCGCGCTTTTCTCGTGACGCCGGCGACGCTCGCCCAACGCATCGTACGCGCCAAGGCAAAAATTCGAGAGACGCCGATTCCATATGAGGTGCCGACGCCGCAGGAATTGCCGGAGCGGCTGGACGCGGTGCTTCAGGTCGTCTATCTCGTCTTTAACGAAGGCTATTCGGCAGCCGCGGGAGCGGAGGTAACGCGGGCCGAGATCACCGGCGAGGCGATTCGATTAGGACGTTTATTGAGCGAGCTCCAGCCGGAACCGGAAGTCATTGGGCTGCTGGCTCTGATGTTGCTGCAGGAATCCCGCCGCGCGGCCAGGACCTCGCCGGCCGGGGAGCTGATTTTGCTCGAAAATCAAAACCGCGCGCTTTGGAACCGCGAACAGATCGCGGAGGGAGTGGCATTGGTGGAAAAAGCCCTGAGCTCCCGCCGCTTCGGCCCTTACACACTGCAGGCAGCGATTGCAGCCGTTCATGCGGAGGCGGAATCGACCGCTGCCACCGACTGGCGGCAGATTCTCGCGCTTTACAACCACTTGGTGCGAATTCAGCCTTCGCCAGTTGCGTATCTCAATCGCGCCGTGGCCATTGCCATGTGCGACGGTCCCCAGGCCGGTCTCAAGCATATCGACGCGGTGTTGGATCGTGGTGAACTGGCAAATTACTACCTGGCGCATTCAGCTCGCGCCGAAATGTACCGCAGGCTGGGCAGGACCGCTGAGGCTCGGGCTTCTTATCAGAAGGCGCTGGGGCTGACCCGGCAGGAACCGGAACGGCAATTTCTGCAACAGCGGATTCGGCAACTGAAATAGAAATTGGAGTGCTGTCGATTTTCGGTCTCCCCAACGACTATAGGACAAAGGAACGATGAGCTACGGTTCCTGAGTGAGCAGGACGAGCCATACGAAACAAGGAGAAGAATTCATGCCTCAGTATTTGGTTGCTAACTACCTCCCAGACGACTTCGATCCGTCCGCCGTAACCGAAGCGATGATCGAGGAGATCCACGCGCTCAACCGCGATTTGATTGCTGCCGGCGTGAGGAAGTTCGCCTGCGGAATTTCCCCGGCCGGCAACGCAAAGACCGTGCGGAAACAGCCCGATGGTACGGTGCTCGTCACCGATGGGCCCTACACCGAGACCAAGGAGCACATGGGCGGTTTCTGGATACTGGAAGCCGCCGATATGGACGAGGCACTGGCGTGGGCGCGCAAGGGTGCCATCTGCTGCGATGCGGCGGGCGAGGTGCGCGAGCTTCTTTTCTACCCGGCTCCGGAACAGGAGCCCGTCGGAAGCAAGTAAACAAACTGGCCGCTACGGCCACGGAACACGCGCCGTAGTGACGAGAGGAACGAGCCCGGCGCAACGCTCTGCTGCCGGCTCGCCAATCCGCTATGAGGAGATGAACAATGAAATACATCTGTCTGGGGTACTACGACAAACGCAAATTCGAGGGTATGAACGCGGACGAGCAAAACGCCATGTTTGACGCCTGCTTTGATTACGATGACCATCTTCGCGCCAACGGGCACTGGGCTGGCGGCGAAGCGCTTCAGGGTCCGGAAACTGCCTTGACCCTGTATTGGAAGAACGGCAAAGTGGCAACCACCGACGGTCCCTACGCGGAAACCAAGGAACAACTCGGCGGCATTCTGGTCCTTGAAGCACGGGACATGAATCACGCGGTACAGCTCATCGGCCAGCATCCGGCGCTGACGTATGGCAACATCTTCGAGATTCGGCCCGCGGGGGACATGAGCGAAATCACGAAGGCAAGCGAGCAGCGACGCAGACAGGCCGCTGCACACTGACAGAGCGCACTGTCAACTGTTGCGAATAGGCAGGTCTGGCTCATTTCCCGCCAGGCAGCGAAGCTCTCAAAAGATCGTCGATCGATTGGATGTCGCGCCTCACTGCGGCCAGCTCGTTCTCGAGGAACCCACGTGTCCCCGGGTTCCGCCAGGACTGTTCGGCTAGCCTCACGAGAAGGGCGGCGCGGTGCCGAAGCGTACGGACGGCGACTTCCAAGCCCGTCTCGAACCGTGTGGCCCTGCGAACCAGCAGCTCCAGAGCGGGGCCGATATCCGCCAGGTTCAAGCAGAAAGTCACTGGCAGTTTTTCCATGGCATTGGTGGGCATATCTGGGTACTCCGCTTCCTGCGGGTCCTGCACCATGGTCAAACCACCCGCTTCGTGCACCGCACTAAGTCCTTCGGTTCCGTCTCTCAAAAGTCCCG
>DATJYW010000285.1:0-5662 GCA_035499435.1 Candidatus Acidiferrales bacterium
GTGGACAAGCTGTCGGCGATTCCCGGTGTGACAGCCGCCGGGTTTGCCAGCGAGATGCCGATGGAGGGATACACCTCCGGGTGGGACGAGATTTTCGCGCAGGACCACACCTATCCGCAGGGCGAGATTCAGCCGCTCCGCCTCTACAAGCACGTTTCGCCCGGCTTCTTTCATACCGCCGGAACGCGTTTGACGGCGGGCCGCGAACTCACCTGGGCCGAGGTCTACAACCGCAGGCGGGTGGTGCTGCTCTCCGCCAACCTTGCCCGCGAGTTGTGGGGCGCTCCGGCGGCGGCGCTCGGCAAGCACATCCGCGAGCTTCCCAACGATGCCTGGTCGGAGGTGATCGGGGTGGTGCAGGACGTTCGCGAGACCGGTGTCGACCAGAAGGCGCCCGAGACCGTGTACTGGCCTCTCGACAACCCTTTCATCGGCGTCGTGCGCACGGCGACGTTCGTGATCCGCAGCGATCGCGCGGGCACGGAAGGCTTTCTCAACCAGGTGCGGCAGGCGGTCTGGTCGGTGAACGCCAACCTGCCTGTGGCGTCGCTGCGGACGATGCAGGCCGTGTATGAAGAATCGCTGGCGCGCACTTCCTTCACGCTGGTGATGCTGGCGATCGCGGGCTCGATGGCGCTGCTGCTCGGGATTATCGGGATCTACGGCGTGATCTCCTACGCGGTTTCGCAGCGTCGCCGCGAAATCGGGATTCGCCTGGCGCTCGGGGCCGAAGCGGGGAAGCTGCGCGGCATGTTCGTGCGCCACGCGTTGATGCTCGCTGGCATCGGCGTGGCGCTGGGGATGGCGGCATCGGGCGTACTGATGCGGCTGATGAAGTCGCTGCTGTTCGGGATCAGCCCGCTCGATCCGTTGACGTATGCGGTGGTGCCGATGGTCCTGGTGGCGGCGACGTTATTGGCCAGTTATTTGCCGGCGCGGCGGGCAGCTGCAGTCGATCCGGTCGAGACACTGCGTGCGGAGTAGACCCCCTTTACGGTCGCGGCGCGGCAATCCGGCTCAACGGCGATTTGGCGAGAAGTTCTCTCAGTTTCGCCAACTGGTCGTCGGTGGACTGCGTCATCCATCCCAACGCGGCAGGCATTGCCTTTGCCTCGCCTAGCGTTTGGAGGGCTTTCGTCTCATCTCCCAATCCCACATACGCCTCCGCCATGGTTGCCTTGACCCAGTACTCGTCGGCGCCGGTTGGCTTCGGCGTCCCTTCCAGGAGCGCCTGGCACAACGCGAGGACTCGACGCCGCGTACGACGGGCCAAAACGAAATCCGCGATAGCCTCTGCCGGGTCCGTCTCAGCCCTCAGGGCAGCCCGCACGTTCAGCAGAAACGCCAGATTGATTCCGTTGTAGTAGTCGTTGCGGACGTAGAAGCCTTTTTCGTGCGCCCAGATTGCCTTCTCGAGGTGTGCTTCCGCGTTGGTCGCATCCCAAAAGCCCTTGTGCACCGCTCCGTAAAGCCCGAGGGTCTCGGCATCGGTGGACAAAGCCGGCTCCAGCGACTCCAAAATACCGGCGGCTTCTTTTAGAGCGTCTTCGGGTGTCGGCAGTTTGCTCTTATAGGTTGCCAGGGCGAGCCTCTGGGCTACGTAGGCGTCCTTGGGCATCATGGTTCGGACGACCGCAAGGAGGCTTTTGGCGGTGATGAAATCGCGCCTGACGAACGCCGCATCGGCCTGGTCCATGAGCGTCCGAATCGTGGGCTGAGATGCTGCCTCGGCTTCCGGGCCGGCGGCAGCCAAGGCTCGCTCCACCTCTTTCCTGGCCAAGGCGGGTGGGTTGAGGCCTTGCAGGAAGGTGTAGACCGGGCTATCGCACGCGGCCTGGGCCCCGACTGCCTTGATGGCGTCCTGGAGTTCTTTCCGCATGCGCTCGACCTCGCCGAAATCGATGCCTTCGCCGAGATGGTGGTACGTGCGGATGGCGATCTGGCCGACATCGAACGGGAATACCAGCTTGTCCTCGGCGATGGTGATCGTGGTGTACGGCTTGAGGGCATGTCGCACGCCGAGCTCATAGAAGGCGTTCGGATTGTAAGTGGAGACATCGGCGATCACAACGTCGGCATTCAGGAGCTGCTGATACATGGGGACGTTGATGTTGCCGGAATGTTGGATCTCGTCGGCCCGGATGCACTGGTATCCGGCTGCCTCGGATGCCGGCTTGATGATGTACTTGTACGATTTGTCGAGATCGAGGACGCGGCCCGTCGGGTAGTCGGTCTTTTTGCCGAAGCCCATGACAACGAAGCAAGTTGGCATATCGGGAGATTATCATAGCCATCTACCATGCGCGCTGACGGCGCGCCATAATCTACCCATGCGGTCCCGACTGATCGTCTCTCTGTTCATCGCCGTTCTGACCGGTCCAGCCCAGACCGGCAAGCACCCATTCCATGCGAACGACTGGGCCGCGCTTCACCAGGCTTCTCCGGCTGCCGTGGCTCCCGATGGCCTCACCATCCTCATTCGCGTCGCATGGGGCGGCGAGAAAGGTCCCACAAAAGAAGAATGGCGTCTCGTCGCCAAAGATGGGGGCAATCCACGAAAACTGGAGGTGCCGGAAAACTTCCACCCCGCGGGCTTCACCAGCGATGGCGCGGGCCTATATGGCACGTACGAGGTCAACAAACTCCCGCAGCTCGCCGTGTTTGCACTCGCCGGCATGAAAAGGGCCTCCACGCCGACCCTGGCGGTGATGCTGCCCTCGGGCGTTCACTCCGCAGTGCTCTCACCGGATGGAACGCGTTTCGCCCTCCTCGCCGACCCGCACCCGCCAGACGATCTGGCCGAAGTTCACACCGTGGTTCAGCCCGAGCACACCAGCCTCTACGTCGTCGCGGTGGACGGCACAGGCGGCAAGTGGTGGTGCCCCGAGCTGAAGAACATCTCCGATACTCCGGGCGGCGGAAATCCGGGCGGCGCCGGCGCGATCGCCTGGTCGTCCGACTCCAGCCGCATTGCCGTTCTCTCGGCCGCGCCGAAGATCGGGTATCATTCGGTGCATTCCTACGTGGACGTTTGTTCCGCATCAGGGGTCCACCGCGCGGCCGAGGTGTCCAATGCCGTTTCCGGTATCGCCTGGGCGGACGCCGGGCACGATCTCGCTTTCCTCAGCACCAACACGTCCGTCCTTACTCCCGACCACGTCTGGACGGTATCCGCGTCGGGCGGCACGCCAGTGGACCGCACGCCTAAACTCCACGGAACGGCCACTGCCATCGTTTCGGATCCGCACGGCAAGGTCTGGGTATCCGTCATGCACGGCGTCCAAAACGAAATTGACTCCTATTCCGATGGCGAACTCGCCACAACCTTCCGCTGGCCCGAGGGGTATGTCGAAGGGCCGAGGTTTTCGGAACTGGCGTCTTCGACAGCCCAGCTCGCGTTCGGCATCGGCGACTCCACGCATAGCTTCAACGTTGCCGTACCGGACGGGCCGGCGCTGCGCCGGATCACCACCGAAGGCGACGAGCAACTCGCCAAAATCGACCTCGGCCCGGCGCGGGTGGTGCATTGGACCAGCAAAGAGGGTATCGCCCTGGAAGGGATTGCGACCTTCCCCGCGGGTTTTGCGGAAAACCGCCGCTATCCTTTCCTGGTGCTGCCGCACGGGGGTCCCGAGGGGAATGACGTGCTCACACTGCAGGCCTTTCCGCGCCTCATTGCCGGCATCGGCTACGTCGTCCTGCAACCTGAATATCGCGGATCGACCGGCTACGGCTCGGAGTTTCTGGATGCGATCTATCAACACTTCGGCGACCGCGCCTATCGCGACGTGGACAGCGCCACCGACTTCGCCATCGGGCAGGGCTGGGCCGACGCCAACCGCCTGGCCATTTTCGGCTGGAGCGCGGGCGGCTTCATGACCGCCTGGACGATCACTCAAACCGGCCGCTACAAAGCCGCCATCGAGGGCGCCGGCATCACCGATTGGGCGCCATTTCTGTGGACCAGCGATATCCAGCAGTTCGATTACGACGCGCGCTGGCCCGACGACGACCTCGCCGCATTCTCGCAATTCTCGGCCGTCCTGCACGCCAGGAACGTGACCACGCCGATGCTGATCCTCCACGGCGCCGCCGACCTCCGCGTGCCCACGTTCCAAGGCCGTGAATTCTACGAAGTACTGGCCGCTCGCGGCAAGACCACCCGCATGGTTACTTACCCCGGGTCCGGCCACTTCCCGCGGCTTTGGGAACAGCGCCTGGATGTGTTTCGCGAGATCGCGGCATGGCTGGCCCGGTACAATCCGTGAAGGTGAGGACGAGTGGATCGGGGCGCGAATTGGCCGGCTATCGTCAACAGCGCTTACCACACGAAAGTTCCCACCGACCCAGCGTTCAGCCGGATCGCGGCCGACTGCCCGCCATATTGAACCGCAAACGAACTTACCGCGTAGGTATCGTTGGCCACGATGAGCACGATCTTGCCTTCAGGCGTCTCGAAGGCCACGTTGGGCAGCACCTGCGTGTTCTCGATTACGGCCATGCGCTTCAAGCCGGACCGTTCTTCGTCGTCGGTCAGGCCGATTGTCTGATCGCCGCGGTTGGTGGACCCGATGCGCACGGAGCCGGGGCGGACGAACTTCGAGGCATGGGCGATGGTGTAATACGCCAGGTTCAGCGAAACGGTGTTCCGGTCGATGGTGATGGCGCCCTGGCACATCGAGCAGCCGCCGTTGCCGGTGTGGGGATCGTTGTTCGGGTCCGCGGCCAGATTCCATAAAACGACGTTGCGGCTCCAGTTGCGGGTGGTATCGATGATCATGCGCTTCACGGACGCGGCGATTCCAATGGCGGCGCTGCCCGGGCGCTCGGTGATCATCTGCTCGGTGAAGTAGATGTTCTTGTCGGGGCGGGCCTGGTGCACCTTGCTCATCGCGCTCATATCGCCGCCGTAATGGTGAAAGCCGGAGCCGTCGGCAAACTGGGAGATGACGGGATCGCTCAATAGGGCCAGGGGATAGTCGGGCCGATCGAGATTGTGGTCGAACAGAACCACTTTGGTGCGGAGTCCCGCCTTGTGGAACGCCGGATAAAGGTGGTCCCGCAGGAAGACGAGTTGCTGGTTGAGCTGCCACTGCATGCTGGGCGTGTTCTTGGAGTTCAGCGGCTCATTCTGAATCGTGATGGCGTCGATTTCGACTCCCTCTTTCTTCATTTCCTGGACATACTTCACCAGGTAGAGCGCGTATGCCGGGTAACATTCCTCCTTCAGTGCGCCGCCGCGCACATCGTTGTTGTTCTTCATCCAGGGCGGCGCGGACCACGGGGAGCCGAGGATCCGGATTCCCGGCGCGATGGCGAGGATCTCTTTCAAGACCGGGAGCACATCTTCACGGTCGTGGCCCAGGTCGAATTTCTTCAGGTCGAAATCGGTTTCGCCGGGCGCGAGGTCGTCATACGAATAGACGAAGCGGTTCATGTCCGACGCCCCAATGGTGACGCGTAAGTAGCTGACACCCAGGTGATCCCGGTCCACCGCAAAAATCTGCCGCAGCGTGTTCGCGCGCGCCTCGCGCGACATCTTCATTAGCAGCTCGGCACTCCCGCCGGTCAACGCGAAGCCGAAGCCGTCGATCGATTGCATCTGCAGGCCCGGGTCGATCACGATCGCGGGTCCTCGCGCGGCACTGTTGCGAAAAGCAAT
>DATJYW010000286.1:0-10082 GCA_035499435.1 Candidatus Acidiferrales bacterium
GGCAACGGGCATCCGATGGGCGCGGTCATCACCACGCCGGAGATCGCGGCATCGTTCGCCAACGGCATGGAGTACTTCAACACGTTCGGCGGCAACCCCGTATCGTGCGCGGTGGGACTGGCGGTGCTGGACGTGATTCGCGATGAAGGTCTGCAGGAGAACGCGCGCGAGACCGGCGCATACCTGCTCGCAGAGCTGAAGGATCTGGCCGGACGGCATCCGATGATCGGAGACGTGCGCGGGCAGGGCCTGTTCATCGGGATCGAGTTCGTGCGCGACCGCGAGACGCGCGAGCCGGCGGCGGAGGAGGCCGCGGCGATCGTCGAGGCCGCAAGGGAGCACGGCATCCTGCTGAGCACCGACGGACCTTTCCACAACGTAATCAAGATCAAGCCGCCCCTGGTGTTCTCGCGCGCCGATGCCGGCCTGCTGCTCGGCGAGATCAGTGCCCACGCTGCGGATGGAACGGCTCGGCGGGACCGGGACCGGGCTCGGGACTCTCGATATCCAGGTTGACGACGATCGGCTCCTGCCCGCTGCGCACGACGACGGCTTCCACCGGTTCGTCGCGGCGTGCGTTGATCTCCTGGTGCGGCACGAAGGGCGGCACGTAAATGAAATCGCCGGGGCCGGCCTCGTCGACAAACTCGAGCCGCTCGCCCCAGCGGAAGCGCGCCCGCCCTTTGATGATATAGAGAACGGTCTCGAGCTCCCCGTGGTGGTGCGCGCTGGTCTTCACGTTTGGCTCGACGGACACCGTCCCCGCCCACAGGCGCTGGGCCCCGGCGCTGGCGTGGGTGATGGCCGCGGCGCGGGTCATTCCCGGGGTCTGCGGCGTGTTGGCGTCCAACTCGTTGGCGCGAACGATACGGATGCCGTGCGATTTCCAATCGGGCTGGGACATGGAGGCTCGAATGATTGTACCGTGTAAGCTATGAAGAACCTACTGCCACTCTTCGTGCTGCTGCTCGCGGCCATTCCCCGCCACCTCGGCGCACAGGGGGCGCCGCCCCAATCGGGGGCGAACCAGCCGTACACGATGGAGTATTACTACAAGGTGCAATGGGGCCGCCAGCAGGAATTCCTTCAGCTCTTCTTGAAGAACCACTACCCGCTGCTGCAGAGGAACATCCAAAGCGGCCGGATCCTGTCGGTCAAGATCGAGCAGCCGGCCAACCACGGCACCGAGGATGGGCGCTGGGATTACCGGGTGACGATCCGGTTCAAGAACTCGACCGTGGCGACGACGGCCAACCCCGACGAGGAGCGATTCATCAAGGAGCTCTGGCCCGACCAGGAGACCTACAAGCGCGAAGAGCAGCGCCGGTTCGAGATTCTGCTGGCCCACTGGGACCTGCCGGTGACAGATATCACTCCGAAGAAATAGTCACCTGGAGTCGTCGCACGCCGGTGGTACCATGGATGGACATCCCGAAAGCGCCGCTCAGGATGCGGGCGGCCATCGGGCATGCTTTGCCGGGAGGGTGGCTGATTCATGGGTTGGCCTGCGGACGATTCGAGGGTGGGGACCATCAATAAGGTGACCGGGTTGTGCGCCGTCCTGCTGCCGATTGTGTTCCTGTGGACCGATGTTCAGATCGCGCAGAAAAGACTGGTCTGGTACGACGAGATTGGAACCCTGGACCTGGTGAAACTGCCGGACCTGGCCACCTTCTGGCAGGTTCAAAACAGCTTCCGCGGTGATTCGGCGCCGGCGCTTTACGTGCTACTGGCCAGGATCTCGTACATCCTGGGAGGACATGCCGACATTGCGGTGCGGGTGATGTCCGCCCTGGCGCTGATCGCAGCCCTGCTGATTGTCTTCGATTGCGCGAGGCGCCTTTCCGACGGACTCCACGGTCTGATCGCGCTGTGCATAATGGCGACCTCATTTGTGACCTACTACGGTTACGAAGGACGCTCCTACACATTGGCCGTTCTCTTTACGGCCGTGGCATTGTGGATATGGGTCCACACAAGCGCGCACAGCAAGGCCGGCGCGGCTGCCTTCGGAGCAGCGATCTTCGCGGCCGTAAGCATGCATTTCAATTCGGTGCTGGCGATGGTGCCGTTTGGTTTGTGGGAGGTTTATCGATGGAGACCATGGCAGAGACCGTCGCCTAAGTTCGTGGCAGGCGTCATCGGATTGCTATGCGCGGTCGCGATCGCAGCCCGGCAGGTGAGCATCATGTCCAGGGTGGGACCACCGTCCGCGAGTTCCTGGTCCTCGCCAACTGTCCCTGCATTGTTCAACGTATTGCCGCAGATGTTTCCCGCGGGTCTGTTCCTGCTGGCTGCTGTCATGATTCTGCGCTGTTTCATGTGGGGCACGGGCAAACCGATGGCGAATGCGGAGAAAGTTTGCTGGCTGTTTCTGACGATTCCCCTGGCGGGATTCGCGCTCGCCGAGCTGGTTACCAAGTCCTTCTGCGACCGGTACCTGATCACCACCCTGCCCGGAGTCGCGGTGGGTTTTGCGTGCCTCGTCAACCGGCAACTCAACCGGCTCGCTGCGATAGGCCTGGTGCTGTTCCTGTCCGTGCTGGCCGTTGGAAGACAGGTCAGGGATTTGCGAAGTGCGGATAAACTGGAGCCGCCGTCGGCGCCCTTCCAGCAGCGCGAGACGAGACAGTCGCTGGCGGTGGAGGACGATCTCTTGAAGGACGGGAAAAGACACGTGGTTGCGGAGCACACGGTGGTGCGGGCGCTGCAATACTACTCCAAACATCCGGAGATGTACGTGAGCTACGGGCCGAACGATGCGCCGTACTTCTGCCAATTCCTGGGCGACGCCTGCTGGGGTCCGGACATGGTAAAGACGCACGCGACCGAGGTCGCGAGCGTCTATCCCACCGACAGTCTACTGACGATGATGACCGAGGCAGGTTTTCAGACGACGATCAAGCGGATGAAGCCCCTGGTGGTGTACTTTTCGCCGAAACAGTGATTCAACGTGGTGAGCCGGGCGGGGCTTGAACCCGCAACCACCGCCTTAAAAGGGCGATGCTCTACCATTGAGCTACCGGCCCGCGAGGGGAATGAGCTGAACGGACCTCTTCAGTCTATCAAACCGGTAGGCGTGCGCGCCCTTCGCTATACTTGGTCCAGACGAAGATGAACCGGTTCGCGCGCCGATTCCTGATCATCGGCATCGCCCTCGCCTTCACCCTGGCCACGGGCACGGTCGGCTTTCAGCTCATTGACCACTACCCGCTCTTCGACGCCTTCTACATGACCCTGACCACCATGACCACGGTGGGGTACATGGAAATCCATCCGCTGTCGCAGGCGGGTCGCGTCTTCAATTCCTTCCTTATCTTTTTCGGAGTCACTACGATCTTCATCGCCATCGGCGCCATGACCCAGACCATCATCGAGCTCGAGTTCGGCGACGTGATCGGTAAGCGGCGGAACAAACGCATGATCGACAAGCTCAATGACCACTACATCATTTGCGGCTTCGGACGCGTGGGACGCGGCGCCGCGCACGAATTGCAGCACGCCGGCGTGCCCTTCGTGGTCGTCGATATCGACCCGGATCGCGTGGAGCGCGCCATGAATTCCGGCATGCTGGCCGTCGCCGCCGATTCCACACGCGACGAGACCCTGCGCGACGTCGGCGTCGATCGGGCGCGCGGGCTGGTGGCGGCGCTGGCCACCGACGCGGACAACCTGTTCGTGCTGCTCTCCGCCAAGGGGATCAACCCGAAGATCTACGTGGCCGCACGCGCGGCGGAAGAGGGCGCTGAAGAAAAAATGCGCAGGGCCGGAGCCGACGCGGTGTTCGCGCCCTATTCGATCACCGGCCACCGGCTGGCACAGTCGCTGCTGCGGCCGCACGTGGTGCAGTTCCTGGACTTCACCACCAAGGACGTGGGCGAGGATATCGCCATCGAGCAGGTGCGGGTGGCGGAATCGAGCGAGATGGTGTCGCGGTCGATCAAGGAAATGCAGCTTCGGAAAGAGGTCGGGGTGATCGTGATGGCGATCCGCAAGTCCGACGGGCGGATGATGTTCAACCCGCCTGCCGAGACCGCGGTGGAGGGCGGCGACTACCTGATCGTGATGGGGCGTCCCGACAACCTGCGCGCGCTCGAGGCTCTATTGGCCGGCGCCCGGCCGATCCGGCGGTAGGACGGCCGCACGTTATAATGGGCTTCGAAAAGGCCCCATGCCCAAGCGACTGCGGGAGTTTTTCGAATCGATCGCCTACGCGGGTCTCAAGCCCGATAGCTCGCGCGCGGAAGCCCGAAAACCCAGGTTCGGCTGGCTGGGGCGGCGCATGGAGCGGCTGCTCTCCGGGCGGGCGCCGTCGGACCCGCTGTACCTGACCAACCGTACACTCGGCCAGAAGACTAGGTCATGGGCCGTGCTGACAGTGCCGTGCCTGGTGCTGGCGGTGGCGATCGGGATCGCCCTGAGCCATCTCCTGCAGCCGCCCGCGCCTCAGGCGGCCGCGGAGCCCACATCGGGCGAGGTCGCGGCGAAGATGCTGCCAAACCTCTCCGGCAATCTCAAGATCGAGCGCAACAGCGAGCTCGATGTCACGGAGGTCCGCATCGAGCGTAGCGGCGCGGTGGCCACGCGGATCGCGGGAGCGGTACGCAACACCACGAATCACGACATCGCCTCGGCCGTCCTCGCCGTCGAGCTGACCGATGAGACGGGTTCGCAGTTGGGAAGCATCAATGTGACGATCCAGGGCATTCCGGCAATGAAGTCGAAGGAGTTTTCCGCGCCGATCGCGCAGAGCCGGGCGGCATTTGCGCTGGTGCGGGAAATAACTCCTGGCAAGTGACCGGGCAGGCCGGCAACCGCCCCACGTCAGTGAATCGTGCGGGTCTTGCGGTTCATGTAGTCCATCAGGAGATACTGGCCGAGGTTGTAGGGCGTGGTGAAGTACGCTTTGCCGCGGCAGATCTCCGTCACTTTCTGGACGAAGTTCACCAGGCCGTAATCGCTGGCCAGCATGAAGGTATTGATCAGGATGCCCTGCTTCTTACAGCGGTTCACTTCCTCCAGGGTGCGGCTGATGACCAGGGGATCCAGCCCGAACGCGTTCTTGTACATGCGGCCGTCTTCGAGCGTCAGGCAACTCGGCTTGCCGTCGGTGATCATGATGATCTGGCGCATGTCCTTGCGCTCCTGCGCGAGCAGGCGCTGGGCCAGGATCAGGCCGTCGCGGGTGTTGGTGTAGTAAGGGCCTACCTGCACGCGCGCAAGCTGGCTGACGGCGAGCTCTTCCGCTGAATCGTGGAACAGGACGCAGCGCAGGCTGTCGCCGGGATACTGCGTGCGGATCAGGTGGGTGAGCGCGAGAGCGACTTTCTTGGCCGGCGTGAAGCGGTCCTCGCCGTAGAGGATCATGCTGTGGCTGCAATCCAGCATGAGTACCGTGGCGCAGGAGCTCTGGTATTCGCACTGGTGGACGTAGAGATCGGAGTATTCGAGGTCGATCGGGACTTTGGCGCCTTCGCGGCGGATTGCCGAAAAGAGGGTCTCGCTGACGTTGAGGTTCAGTGTGTCGCCGAACTCGTACTGCCGCGCCGAGCCGCTGGCTTCGATGCCGGTGGCGAGATCGCGCGTATCATGGCGTCCGAAGCTGCTCTTGCCGAGCGAGCCGAGCAGGTCTTTGAGCGTCTTGAAGCCGAGGAAGTCGAGCGACTTGTCGGTGACCTCGAATTTCACGTTGTTGCTGTCGCGGCCTTGAGCGCTGCCCGCGGCGGGCTGATCGGAAGGCTCCTCGATGGTGACCTGGCCTTCGTCGACCATCTTCTGCACCAGCCGTTCGAGGAGCTGGTCCATCTGCTCGGGAGTCATGTTGCGGATGCGCTCCATCATTTGCTGGAGCTGATCGTCGTCGAACAGCTTACCCTGCTCGAGCGCTTCCTGGATGGCCTTCTTCAAGTCTTCGAGGGTGTGCTGGTTGAACTCGGTGAAGGGCATGTACTGCGTGTTGAAGCCGCTCTCGAGCAGGAAGTCGGCGAGCGCATTGAGCAGGTCCTCGGCCCCGATGCCGAGGTCATCGCCGGTGTAGCGGGAATAGTGGATGCGTTTCATAGTCGGCACCGAACAGGCCGGGAGCCTGCCCCACTCAGTTGTACTGACGCCGGAAGTTCGGGCGTTCTCCCTTCGGCTCCGCGGCGGGAGCGCGCTTCTCTTCGGCGCCGAATCCGCGCTCTTCGTTGCGGCTGATGCGCCGGTGGGCGTGCAAGCCTTCGAGGATGAATTCGGCCGCCGCCGCGCGCACCGCGTCCGGCTCGTTGTTGCCGACGCCGAGAGCTCCGGTCTTCTCCATCAATCCCTGGATGCCGCCAAGCTGCTCTACCATGCGGCGCGAATCGGCGTGCTCATCGAGCTTGAGCGACCCGCCCAGGTCGAACCACTGGATGACCTGGTTCATGTTGACGCCGTCGAAAAACTCGGTGTAGATCTTACCGACCGCCATGCGGATGATCTCGCGCGCCACGGTGTCGCCGCCCTTGAGCTCGCCTTCGTACTCGAGCTCGAGCTTGCCGGTGATCGCGGGCAGCGCCGAGTACAGGTCCAGCATGCGCGGCACGGCCACGTCGTCCTTGGCCACCAGGGCGCGCCGCTCGGCGTTGGAGACCATGTTCTCCAGGACGCTGATGGGCAGCCGCTGGCTGACACCGCTGCGCTTATCGACGCGCTTATCCTCCCGGGCGAGGAACGCGACCTGCTCCACCACGCGGCGCACGTATTCCGGCACGCGCACCTGGATGGGGGAGAGCCGGCTGAGCCAGGCCTCCTGCGTGGTAATGGCCATTCCCTGATCCAGGGTGGACGGATAGTGGGTGCGGATCTCGCTGCCGATGCGGTCCTTGAGCGGCGTGATGATCTTGCCGCGGGCCGTGTAGTCCTCGGGATTGGCTGTAAAGACCAGCAGAAGGTCGAGCGGCAGGCGCACGGGATAACCTTTGATCTGCACGTCGCCTTCCTGCATGATGTTGAACAAGCCGACCTGGATTTTGCCGGCGAGGTCGGGCAGCTCGTTGATGGCGAAGATGCCGCGGTTGGCGCGGGGGAGCAGGCCGTAGTGGACGGTGAGCTCGTCGCCGATATCCTGGCCGCGGCGCGCGGCCTTGATGGGATCGATATCGCCGATCATGTCGGCGATGGTGACATCGGGGGTGGCAAGCTTCTCCACGTAGCGCTGGTCGCGGTGCAGCCAGGCGATGGGGGCTTCGGCGCCGGCGGAGGCGACCAGGTCGCGGCAGCGGCGGCAGATGGGCGCATAGGGATTGTCGTGGATCTCGCAGCCGGCCACGTACGGCGTCCATTCGTCCAGCAGGCTGGTGAGCTGCCGGATCAGCCGCGTCTTGGCCTGCCCGCGAAGGCCGAGCAGGATAAAGTTGTGGCGCGAAAGCACGGCATTGACTACCTGGGGCACGACGGTGTCGTCGTAGCCGAGGATGCCCTCAAAAAGCGGCTCGCGCCGCTGGATGCGGCAGATCAGGTTGGCGCGCAGCTCGTCCTTCACGGTGCGGCCGGCGAATTTGGTTTCCGGGAATTTGGAACGAAGCGTCCCGAGAGTGCCTGGAAGTTCCGGAGTGGATTTCGGCAAGAGTCCCCCTTCCGATATGTAGCTATCGTATCAGACGATCCGCGTGGGAGCAGGTTTCATTCGATACAATGGGCATGTGGGTACCCAAACCGAGACCCGTCCGCAGAGCGTGCGCGCGCGCATTTCCGAGCTGACCCAGGAAGTGCACCGCGGCTTCATCGCGGAATGGGCCGTCACCATTATCCTGCTGCTGTTCGGCACCACGACCCTGGTGCAGGCGTTCGTCATCCCGAGCGCCTCGATGGTGGCCACGCTGCTCATTGGCGATCACGTGCTGGTAGACAAGCTGGTCTACTCGCCGCCTGGCGCCCTGACCAGCCGGCTGCTGCCTTACCGGGACGTCCGGCGGGGCGACATCATCGTCTTCCGGTATCCGCTGATGATCTCGCAGGACTATGTGAAGCGGGCGATCGGCGTGCCCGGAGATCACATCCGGCTGGTGAACCGGCAGCTCATGCTCAACGGCAAGCTGATCGACGAGCCGTACGCGGTGCACTCGCAGCCGTACCCGAACAACTACCGCGACAACTTCCCCAGCGGCGCCCACGCCGAATCGCTGCGCCCCCGGGCGGCGGAGATGATCGACAAGTACGTGGTGAACGACGAGCTGGTGGTTCCGCAGGGCTACGTGTTTGCCATGGGGGACAACCGCGACGATTCCGACGACAGCCGGTATTGGGGGCTGGTGCCGCGGGAGAATATCGTCGGGACGCCGGTGATCATTTACTGGAGCTTCGACGCGCCCACGGCGGACCTGACCAACGGCAACGTGGGAATCGATCATATTGTGGATGTGGTGGCGCACTTCTTCACGAAGACCCGGTGGTCGCGGACGTTCAAGCTGATTCGGGGATATCCGCTGAAATAACTCGCGGCGCCTAACCCAGTGCCTGGATAAAGCGTTTTGTGATTTCGGCTGCCGGCGCCCTGCCCCACGTTTCGTTCACCTGCATCGCGAACCACTCGCCCTGGGGATCCGCGGCGCCGACACCGGCGTCGAACAGCCGCATCTTGTACACAGGGGCATTCACACCGAAGACGCGCAGGCGGAAGATGTTGGTTCCGTTCGGAATGCGCTCGAGCGCGAAGTTCGAAGTCTTGGAGAGGGCCTGAATCACGGCCTCGGAGGTCTCCAGGCCGGTGCGGAACCGGCGCTCGAAGCCATCGGCGTAATGCAGGGCCACGGCCGCATAGGGCCATACGTGAGGCATGCCGCCCCCAAACATGCGGCGCGTGTGGTAGAGGCCGTCGAGCAATGCCTTCGGCCCGGCAAGGACCGCCCCGCTGCCTGCGTTGAAGTACTTGTAGAGCGACACGTACACCGTGTCGAACAGGGCCGAGTACTCTTTCACGGAACGGCCCGTGTAGGCCGATTCGAGGAACAGGCGCGCACCATCGAGGTGCAAGCCGACATTATGTGCGCGCGCCCACGCGGCGATGCGCGTCATCTGGTCGAAGTCGAATCGCTCGCCCTGGCGGCGCCGCACCGGAGTCTCGATCTGGATGGCGCCGACGCGGGTCAGCACGCGGCCGGTCTGCGCGTCGTAGGCCGCGGTTTCGACGTCTTCCAGCGTGAACGTGGCTTTGCCGCGCCCCAGCGGGATCAGGGTCAGGGCGCTGAGGGTCTGGGCACAATCGCCGCAATCGTTGTAGAGGTGGCTTTCGGCCTGCACGAGGACGCGGCGGCGATTGCCGGCCAGCAGGCGCACCGCGAGATGATTGGCCAGCGTTCCGGTGGGCAGCCACACGGCGGTCTCCTTGCCCAGCACGGAGGCCATTCGCTGCTCGAGCTTTTCGACGGCGCCGCCGAGGGAGTAGCTGTCCGGCGCAACTGCGTCCGACTCGGTCAACTTCACCAACAGGCGGGCGTATTCGTTCGGGGTGTGCGGGATGCCGTCGCCGGTGGCGTAGACGCGATCGTCCACGGTCCCATCGGCTGCGGCCGCCGCGAAAGCCGCCGCCAGCGGCGTACCCAGAAAGCTCCTGCGACGCATCACGAGGCGATGATAGCAAGAAAGAATTCAGAATTCAGAAGTCAGAATCGGGACCCGATGAGCATTTCCGGTGCGGTGTGTCAGGAAGTAGGGGGCTGATCGGCCGTGCCCTTCCCGCGGCCGTTCGCGCCGGCCGGCCGGTCCACTTCGCGGCGTCAGATTCCGAAGTTGCGCCAGGGCGACTTCTGTTGCGTTTCAGCCTGCACTCCGGGCCGGCGGCGGGGCGCCTTGCGGGTACCGGCGCGTTGGGCGTCGGCGAGCGCTTTGGCATCGGCGTAGGCGCGTACATCGGCGGCGGTCAGTTCGTGCTCGCCCTCCCAGCCTCGTTCCAGGTCGGCGGTCAGTTTGTTCCCGGAAAGGATAGGACCTTCTTGAATGCCGACGCTATGGTTGCGGAAGACTGCGATGTCCGCGGTGACCGAAACTTGCTTCGTTAGCCGTCCGTCAGTGCGCACGTCGAACCGATACACGCGGGAGTTCTGCCTCTGGTCAAAGCCGAGATA
>DATJYW010000287.1:0-4246 GCA_035499435.1 Candidatus Acidiferrales bacterium
CAGGCCCCGGCGGACATCGACACCATCCTGCACGACAAACAAAGCAAGCCATTCACCGAGCAGACCTTTCTCCTCCAGCAGATTTCCTACGCCTGTTTCAACAACGACCCTACCGTGGCCGGCGGCAAATGGCAGCGGATCTGGACCAATGTCGGCCCTTTTCTCACGCCACCCGAGCAACGTGTCGTGCCCGCGATCTTTGACCAGGCCTCTGCCATCTACAACAATCCTCCGAGCGGACCGCTCTCACCTCCGGCATACTCGCCCTTTATCTGCCCGCCACAGGTAAGCGACAAGAATGCGAGCGTCGGCGTCATCGAGAACTTCGGCTTGCAGCTCTTTTCGGCAACCATCTGGGATACCAACGGCCGCTTCACCAGCGTCAACGGGGTGGTCCAGCCCCACTTGGGCGCCGATCAGGCGACCGCCATCAAAGCCGGAGAAATTCAGCGATGGCGCTTCATTCACGCGGGCATTCACGACACCGTCAATCTCGAGATCGTGAAAGCCCCGCAGAATTCGCCCATCGCAACTGCGGAGTTAACCGGGAACCGCCAGGCGCAGGTGAAAGACCTGGCCCGCTTTTGCGGGGACGTCTCCAACCCGCAGAATCTGGTTCCGCGGCTGATTCCGCAATTCGAAATTGCCACCGACGGATTGACCCGCAGGACCATGCGCAGCATCAACCTCCCGGGTGGTTCACCTGGACCCCCACAGTCGAATTACTTGCAGCCGGGTTACCGAAGCGACATCCTGGTGGTGTTCCCCAGCGAAGGCGACTACTGCCTGCTCGATCAGGCCGCACCCAAAGGAATGAGGCCCATCAACGGAGGCGCCGGCGGAGGACAGGGACCGTCAGCTCCGCAGTTGCTTGCCTATATCCACGTTCAAGCCGGTCAGACCGTGCCCAAGGAGAACCTGGAGCAGTACGTCCGGCAGGCTCTTTCCGACAACAACCCCTCGTTACCCGCCGACGTACGCGCCGGATTGAGGCAGGGTAACCTCACCCCCTGGGCATTCGTTCCGTCCGGGTTGAATAAAGACGCCAGCCTCGACCCGGCCCCCGCCACCAATGTACAAACGGCCAATTTCGCCATCACACAGCAGGGGCAGTTTCAGATTAACAACGCTTCTTACGACCCGAATGTCGTCAACTACACCCGGCAGGTGAATACCACGGACGAATGGCTGCTGACTGCCGGACCGGCCACGCCCACACCCAACAACGAGCCCCATATCTTCCATATTCACGTCAACCCGTTCGAAGTGATCGACATCACTACGGCCGACAAATTCGGCAGCCAGGCATCGATCTTCAACCCCGACGGAACCTGCAAGGTGTTTCCAGACCCGCTGGGCATACCGCCCGATTCGCAGGGATTAGCCAACCAGTATTGCGGCATGTGGCACACGTTTCGAGACACGATCTTCGTCGAAAACGGCTACCAGATTCACGTCCGCACGCGCTACGACCGGTACATCGGCGAGTACGTTCTCCATTGCCACATTCTCGATCACGAAGACGCCGGAATGATGGCGAACATCAACATCGTGCCCGATCTCAAAGCCCCGGGCGGCGGCATCGGAATGACCGGCATGAAGCACTCCCGTTGACACCCCCCGGCCCCTACCAGGGTGCTACCATTTGCCTTCAGGGCCATGAAAAAGCGCGCTGGCCGCGAGACCCGTCGGGGCCACGCCGAAGAGTTCACGGCGGTTGTGCAGAAACTACTCCGCTGCGCGTACCGCGGCGATGCGCGCATCGAGTTCCTGACGGAAACCTCCAAAACGCTCCTGGAAATCTCCCAGGCCGACGCTTTGGAATTGCGCCTCCAGGGTCCGGACCTGGCATACCTGTGGGAGTTCGTCTCCTCGCCCCGGCCGCTGTCGCGATTCACCGTGATCGATGGCGGCCCTGCCAGGCGGTCCGCCGGTTCGCGCCTTCCCGCGGACGCCCGGAAAGCCGGCCCCGCCCGGCCCTTTGCTTCGTGCGCCTCGATTCCATTCACCGTCGATGATCGCAACGCAGGGTTGCTCCAGCTCGAGAGCCTGCGCAAAAACTTCTTCACCAGGCGAAAGCTGGAGTGGTGCCAGGGAATCGCGCAGAGCCTGGGAATCGCTATCGCGAATCGCCAGGCGCAGTGGGCGCTGCGTGAGCGGGTAAAGGAGTTGACGTGCCTCTACGAGCTCGGCCGCATCGCTCAGCTCCGCGGCATTCCTCTTAAAGAAACGCTCCAGCGGATTGTCGGGCTGCTGCCTCGCGCCTGGCAGTTTCCGGAAATCGCGTCCGCCCGCATCACACTCGACGGCGAAGCCTTCAGCACTCCGGATTTTCGCCAGGGATGCCATCGCCAGGCCGCCGATCTGCTGGTCCAGGGCAGTTTGCGCGGATCCATTGAAGTCTTCTACACCGGCGACCGGCCGGAATTTGCGGAGGGCCCCTTTCTCTCCGAAGAGCGCAGTCTTCTGGATACGATTGCCAGGGAGGTGGCGCTCATCGTGGAACGGCGGCAGAGCGAAGAGGCGCAGTTGAAGCTGCAGGCGCAGCTCCGCCACGCCGACCGCCTGGCGACCATCGGGCAGCTCGCCGCTGGCGTGGCGCACGAATTGAACGAGCCGCTGGGGAACATCCTGGGATTCGCCCAACTCATTCAGAAGACCACCGGCCTGCAAAAGGAGACCGCGGCGGACATCGACAAGATCGTCAAGGCCTCGCTCCACGCACGCGAGGTCATTCACAAGTTGCTGGTCTTTTCCCGCCAGAAGACGCCCGTCAAGACGCAGGTCAGCCTGAACCGCGTCGTGCAGGAGGGCCTCTATTTCCTGGAGTCCCGCTGTGCCCGGGCAGGCATCCAGGTCCGCTCGAAGCTCGCCCCGGACCTGCCCGATCTAGACGCCGACCCCTCGCAGCTCCACCAGGTTCTCGTGAACCTGGTGGTCAACGGCATCCAGGCCATGCCGGAAGGAGGCACGCTCACCATCGAGACGCAGGCCGCCCCGGATTTCGTTTCCCTCAGCGTCGCCGACACGGGCTGCGGCATGACCGACGAAGTCAAGGAAAGGCTGTTCACACCGTTCTTCACCACCAAGGATGTGGACCAGGGTACCGGCCTCGGGTTGGCGGTGGTTCACGGAATTGTGACGTCGCATCGCGGTACGATTCTCGTGGAGAGCGCGCCCGGCGAAGGCGCCCGCTTCGAGGTCCGGTTGCCGCGCGACGGCAAGACGGAGGCGGAGGAGGATTCGTCCCATGGCTGAGCCGGCGAAGAAGGAGCACATCCTGGTCGTTGACGATTCTCCCGATACCCTGGAGGTGCTCCAGAGAAACCTGCAGGCCAGGGGATACCGGGTCTATACGGCATCGGGCGTCGAGCAGGCCATCGGCGCCATGGAGCAGGCTCCCGTCGACCTGGTAATCACCGACCTCAAGATGCCGAAAGCCAGCGGCTTGGAGCTCGTCAAACATGTGCGCGCCAACTGTCCCGACGTCGAAGTCATGATGATCACCGGGTACCCGACGATCGGGAGCGCCGTGGACGCGGTCAAAATGGGCGCCGAAGACTACCTGGCGAAGCCTTTCACCGACGACGAGCTGTACGACGCCGTGGAACGCGCCCTCGAAAAGCTTCGCGTCCGGCGAACCGTCCGGACACCCTTGTACCGCACACCCAAGGCGCCCAGAGGACTCATCGGCGAGTCCGCCGCCATGCGGAAAGTCTTCGCCGCAATCTCCAAGGCGGCTCCCACCTCGGCCACGGTTCTGATCACCGGAGAAAGCGGCACCGGGAAGGAACTGGTTGCCAGGGCCATTCACTACGCCAGCGCGCGGGCGTCGGCGGCCTTCGTGGCGGTGAACTGCGCGGCCATACCCGAGGCACTGCTCGAAAGCGAGCTCTTCGGCCACGTCAAGGGCGCGTTCACCGGTGCCGCGGAGACGCGGGCCGGCTTCTTCCAGACAGCCGATGGCGGAACCATCTTCCTCGACGAGATCGGCGCCATGCCGCCGGCCATGCAGGTGAAATTGTTGCGCGTCCTGCAGGAGCGGGAAGTCTGCATGCTCGGCTCGGCGCGCGCCCGCCCGGTGGACATCCGCGTGGTTGCCGCGACCAACCGGCAACTCCTGCCGCTGGTCGAAAAAGGAGCCTTCCGGGAAGACCTGTACTTTCGCCTCAACGTCGTCCCCATCGATGTTCCCCCGCTGCGCGAGCGCGGCGACGATGTGCTCCTCCTCATCCGGCATTTTACG
>DATJYW010000288.1:0-6910 GCA_035499435.1 Candidatus Acidiferrales bacterium
GCTAACCGACCCAGGGGTCAGTCCCGCGTAGAGCAAGCTCGCCGGCTGGCCCCCGATCGTCACCGTCACCGGCAGCGTTGCCCGCGAAAGCGGCCCTGAGAGCGGTGCCGGTTGGCCCGTCGGCACCGGATTGTCCACCGGGCCGATTCCGGTGAAGTAAATCGTCACAGCGTCTCCCGAAGCCGCGGGATTGGCAGAAGTGTTGACCGAGTAGTCCGCGTTGGTGACCGCTGCCCGATTCGTGCCAACAAGGAAGATGCCCGGCGATGCCGCCGCCACGGTGATGGATGCCGGCGCGCTGGTGACGGCGTTCGCCGTCACCTTCACCGTCGCGGTTCCCACCGGCACTTCGAAGGGCAACTGTCCGTTGATTTGCGTCGGGCTCACGTAGAACAGCGGCATGTTCTGCCCGTTGACGCTGACCGCCGTATCGGCGGCGGAGAGGTTGGTTCCCGAGATCGTGATCGCCTCGCCCGGAGACAGGGCGCCGCCGGCGAAGCTCGCGCCGTTCACCACCGCCGAGATTGCCGGCGTCACTACCGTTACCGCGGGCCCGAAATCCAGGTGCTGTAGGAAGATCGCGTAGTCGTTCGTTTTGGCCGTCTGGAAGGGGCCGGATTGCACGGGAAAATCCGTGGAAAGCGTAGAGCCGCCGGCGAAGACCGTGCCATCCGCGGACACTGCGATGGCAGACCCGGTTCCTCCCCCGGTCCCGGCGAGCAGCGTCGAATGCAGCAGCTTAGAATTGGCGACATCCAGTTCCGCTACGTATGGTGTCGGGTCCGAAGTGGCGGGGTGTGCGAGCGCGTCCTTGGTCACCGGGAACTGGCTGGAATACGCAGTCCCGATCACCCACGCGTTGCCGAAGACGTCGGGCTGGATTTTCCAACCGGCGTCGGGGCCGGATCCGGGCAGGACAGTCGAATAGACGAGCTTGTTCTCATTCGGATCGACCACGGCGACGATCGTCTTTCCGTTCGGCGGAATCGCGCTCCCGAGCGCGTTTGCGGTAAGCGGGAAGTCCAGTGCTTTGGTGTAACCGGTGAGATAGACACGTCCCTGCGAATCGAGCGCGAGCCCGTCCACTTCGGTGTCGCCCTTCAGCCCGCCAAGCAAGGCGGAGTAAGAGAGGTCGGTCGCGTCCGGCTTCAGCCGGACCACGAACGACGAGGAGTATTGCAGCACCGGCGGATTCGGGATGTTCCCGCCCAGGCTCGCGTGGGTGAGCGGGAAGTTGGGCGAGAGCGTGGACCCGGAAAGGTATACGTATCCGCTGCTGTCCACCGCCATGCCGAAGCAGCTATCTACCGCGCTGCCTCCAAGAAAGGTCGACCAGGTGAGCCGCCCGCCCGTGTTATCGAACTTGCTGACGAAGCAGTCCTGAGCCCCGCCGGGACTGGAATGCTGCAACACCCCGCTGGTGGTCGGAAAATCGTTGGCGGATGGGTTGGGCGACCTCGCGAACGTGTTGCCGGCGAGATACAAGTTTCCGGCCGAATCCACCGCAATGCTTTCGCACACATCGTCGCCATGGCCGCCGAAGAAGCTCGAGTAGTCGATGCCGGAGCCCGCGGGGTTCAGCCGTAGAAAGAAGACGTCGCGGCTGCCGCCGAGACTTGCCTGGTAAGGAGCGCGGGTCGGGAAATCGGCCGCATCCGTGGCGCCGCACACGAACGCGTGCCCTGCGCTGTCGACCGTGATCGCACGGCCCTCGCTGGTGCCAGCGCCGCCGATGTACGTCGAGTACACCAGCGCGCTGCCACCCGGGTTGAGCTTGCTAACGAAGCTCTGCGTACTGATATACAGGCCCGCGTGCACGAACTGTCCCGCCGCGTCGACGGCGACCGCGTTGACGTCCAGGTTGGCCGGGCCGGTCGAAGTCCAGGTGTCTCCGCCGTCGCTCGTGCGATAGACGCCGCCGCCCGCTGTTCCGGCATAGACGAAATTCGCATCCTGCGGATTGATGGCCAGCGAGAGCACCGGCCCCGTCCCTATTCCGCTGCCGGCCGGCGCCCAGCCGTTGCCGCCGTCGCTGCTCCGGAAGAGTCCCCCACTGGTGGCCGCGTAGAGCCGCTGCGGAATGCGGGGATCGACCGCCACCGTGTAGACCGTGAACGGCAAGGCGCCGGTGGCCATACCCGTGTTACTGGCCGTCCACGTCATGCCGCCGTCGTTAGTCGCATAGAAGCCGCTTCGGGCAGTCGCCGCATAGACGATGAGTGAGTTGGTGGGGTCGATGGCCACGCCAAGAGCGGTCACAGCCGGACTGGTCTCCTGCCAGCTTGTGCCGCCGTCCGTGCTGCGCAGGATTGAAGCGGCTGTGCGGCCGGCGTAAACCAGGCCGGCCTTGGAAGTCGAAACTGCGACGCTCAGGACCGGCGTGGTCAGCACGGCTTTCCACGTCGTTCCGCCATCACCGCTCCGGTAGAGCCCTTCGCTCATGCACGCGTATACCGCGGACGGATTGTTGGGGTCCACGGCCACGGAAGTCACAGCGTCGTTTGGCGGACCGGATGCCTGCTTCCACGTGATGCCGCCATCCGAGGTCTTGAAGACGCCGCGCGATGTGCCGGCGTAAACCACGGTGTTGGTCTTCGGATCCGCCGCCAATGCCAGTACCTTCGAAGTACCCACACCTGTGCCCGCGATCGCCCAACTCGCCGCGCGGTCCTGGCTGCGATACAGCCCCATTCCCGTGGACGAAGTCTGGACCGTGGCCGGGAAATCGGGCGACGAAACTCGCCCGGTCACGTAGAGAGCGCCTGTGGAATCGGCGGCCATGGCATTCAGTTTTGACGTGCCCGTGCCGCCGAGATATGTCGAGTAGACCAATACCGGATCGATAACTAAGGTAA
This sequence comes from Candidatus Acidiferrales bacterium, assembly GCA_035499435.1. Lineage (GTDB taxonomy): Bacteria > Acidobacteriota > Terriglobia > Bryobacterales > Bryobacteraceae > Solibacter. The sequence goes on from DATJYW010000288.1 coordinate 2,856, forward strand.
GATCGCGATCATATCTTTGGATGTCGAATGATACCTGCCGTCCATTGACAACGCGATATCCGCCTTGTACGTGATGCCGCACTCCGGAAGACACCTGATAGATCTCGGGACGCCGCTGCCGGATCGTTCCCTGCGCGGTATCTAAAACCAGATCTCCCTGGGTATCCACATGAATGGCTTGCGCGTTCTCGTAGCTCAGACGAATCGCGCCGGGATCAGCGTCCGGCTCTACGACGAAATCGTATTCCAGCGACTGATCGCGGCCGTGGAAGACCAGGTCCACTCCCGGCCAGACGCCGGCGTAGCGAACGCGCCCGAAGTGGGCGACGTCGCTGTGCCAGTTCGCCGGATCGTTGCCGATCAGGTAATTGCTCACGCCGGCAGCGCGCGCTTCCCCGGTCACGCGGGACTCGTGGTCGGCGCCCACCAACGTCATCCGCACCGAGGCGCGGCTGTCGGTGAGGCCGAGCGTCATCCCGTCATGGGTGAGGTACACGAAGTGATTGGCTGTGCGTGCCAGGTACAAGACTTCGGGCGCGAACTGCCCGGCGTTGGTCTCGAATTCGAGAGACAACAGCGTCGCCCCCTGCACCGCAGAGGCAACTAAGAGCGCACCGGCTATTGAGGTTAGGTTCCTATGTCGCAAGATAGACCGTCCAGACACAAGCTGTCTGGAGGGTAACTTGCGCTCCGAGGCTCAGTCAATGTACTCCAACAGGTGGATTTGTCAGTTTTGACACGGTATCTTACCGCAGTACCAACTGGTACCCCGTGGAACAGTAGGCTTGCCCGCCGGGAGGCGTTGCGCAGAGAATCAGGGAAGCGGCGGCGCCCAATCCGCTGGGCACGGCGACGTTCACCTGCTGTACGCCGGTCAGGCCCGGCGCATCGCCCGAATAGACAGGCACAAGGTTTTTCTGGTCGCCGATCTGCGCCGCGACCGTCACACCCGATGGAATTCCGGTGGCGAAAATCTGGAGGACGTCGGCGGCCTTGGTTGGAGCGCCGGGGCCATTTACCGAGTTGTCCCCATTGAGCACGCCGTTCGCAAAGATCGCCGGCCACGCCGGCGCCAGCATCACCATGACAGGGGCGCTGCTGCTGCCGTCGGCGGTCACCACCAGGCTGGATTGCGTTTTCCCGCTGAGCGACACCGGCACCTGCAAGTTGATCTGCGTGTCCGAGTTGTAGAGCAGCGTTGCCGGTGCGCCATCGAAAGTCACCGAGACGCTCTTGCCGCTCAGGTGAGAGCCCATGACGGTCGCGAGCGAACCCGCGACCAGCGGAGTCTGGGCAAGAGTCGCCGCGTTCAGCACCTGGGACACGGTCACTGCCGGCGGAGGAGGGGGCGGCGGCGGCGCCGGCGCGACCGTCAGGGTCAGCGGAATCGTCTGGCTGCCCGCGCTGCCCGCGTTGATAGTCACCGTCGCCTGGTAAGTGCCCGGGCCCAGATTCGTTGCGTCCGACCATACGCGCACGCTGCCGTTGTTGAGGCCGCTCGAGTAATCCACGAACAGCCAGCCCGATCCCGTCTGGTAACTGAGGATCACGCTCCAGGCGAGGAGCCCGCCCGAGGCGTTGCGGATCGGAATGTAGCCGGGCTGGGTGGTCATCGTCTTGCTGTTCGCGATGGCGCCGATCTGAATCGAGTTCGCGTCCACGAACAGCTTCGGAAAGTACTTGGCATTGCAGTCGGCGAGCGCGCTGCAATCCGTGGGCGGGTTGTTTGCGATGAAGCGGACGATCGGCGCGGTTGCCGACGCCGTTCCAGCGCCGGAGACGGGCGCCAGCGAGACCGATTCGGAGGCGATCGCCGGGGAGGTCACGTTTGGAATCACGAAGAACGTCGGGAACTGCGCCGATTCCATCACCGAAGGATTGGCGTCGGCAACTTCGTAGACGGCGTAACCCGAGCCGTTGGTGAGCGGCACTTCGCTCACCGAATTCAGCAACTGCGGACCGCTGCCCTGCGGCGGAAACACGGCGTAGCCGCCCGCGCCGGTGGAATCGGCGCCGTTGACGCGCACCAGCACCAGCGTGTTGCTGCCCGGCACATACTGTCCAACGGCCGGCGGAGCGTCGAGATCGCCGCCCGCGGTGGGCACTAGTGCATCGGAGCCCGCTACCGCGTCCGGAATGTAGAGGTGGGAGTTGGCGGGAAAGCCGGAGTACTTGACCAGGACGCGCACTCCGTTGTCCGAGCCCGGCTGCCTGGTTTCGAACGCCGAAGCGAAACCTTCGGTGAGGCGCGTGGAGGCGAATCCGGTGCCGGCCGCAAGAAGATCGGAGAGCGCGAACGGGGAGGTCGCCGGAGCGGGCGAACCGTAACAGGTGATGCCGGTGCTGTAGAGCGTGGCGGTGAGGCCGCCCGCCGTGTAGCCGACGATAACGGAAGCCTGGTTCACAAGCAGGGGCGATGAGATCGATGCGACGACCTGCGTTTGCGGGATCTTGCCGAGATTGCTGACCGCGCCGCGCACGCCGGAGACCTTGAGATTGATGCTTCCGGTGGGGGCGGCGAAGCTCAGCCCGTTGAAGCTGATGCTATTTTGTGCAACCAGTCCGGCGATGCTGCTTGGCGCGAAGCCGCTGCCGGTATCTACCGAAAGCACCGCGTCGCGGGTCTGGCTGTTGGCATCGATGCGGTTGGTGATCGCGACCGGGAAGTAGAGAGTCACGTTGCCGGTAAGCATCGTGCCGGGAGCCGCACCGGAACAGACGAGGACGATATCGCCGAAGCGCTCGGTCAGACCTTCGTAGCGCACCTGAATGGGAGTACTGGTGACCTGGCACCTGCCATTGAAGCTGCTCTGAGCGAAAGCCGCGGGGAGGGAAAAAAGGAGAAAAACAGACAAAAACCTGGGGCCCATGCGCACATTCTACTCCTACAGGGGTACGATGTTGAACCGGGATGCCCCGGTGTAGCGTACCGGCGCACACCGTGCGGGATTATGCCTTTGGGAGGGTGCGGAACATGGCGATGGCTTCGATTTCGACGAGCAGCTCGGGACGGCAGAGGATGGCTTGTATGCCGGTTGACGCGGGAACCGGATCGAGTCCCTGTTCCAGGAAGAAGCGCGTGCGCTCTTCGTTGAACGCCTCGTAATCGCGCTCGATATCGCGGAGGTAGCAGGTGGTGCGGACAACGTCGTGCCAGGTAGCGCCTTCGGATTCCAGAAGCCCGGTGATGTTGCGATAGGTGCGTCGGAGCTGGGCGCGGAAGTCCCCGATGTGGACGCTGCGGCCGTGTTCGTCGATGCTTGCGGTCCCCGAGATCAGCAGGATGGTGAGGCCATTCAGGTCGATGCGCATGCCTCGCGAGAACGAGCTGGGCCTGGCGTAGTCGTAGGCCTCGTTGAGGACCCTGTGGTTGGTGATCGCTCGCTTCTCGACCGGCAGCGCCGCAAGGTTATTCAAGAGCTCGGCTTCCAGAATCATGCCTAATAATACCTGAATATATCAAAAAGTTGCGCAAAGATGGCTTGGTTACATTGATTTACGTTTGAGGAGACACAGGAGCGGCGGCACGGTTGAGACCGACCCAAAAAAGCGGGCCGGCGCTGCCAGGGGGATGGCAGCGCCGGGAGTATGGACCGGAGTTTGGGGTGGGGGTTTTGGCGGGCTTTGGGGCGGGCACTCAGTCGCCGTTCGTTTTCACGAGGCGGATCTCGGTGAGGGACGCCTGCTCGACCGATCCGGACTTGCCGTGCGCGAACGTCATCGCCGGGTAGCCGGATGCCGTCCAGACCTGCGCCAGTTGGCAGGGGCCGGCGCCGCAGTAGAACGCGAGCCTGGGATTGCCGTCGGCCTCCCAATTCTTCTGGGGACTCCCGAGTGACGCCGGCATGGCAATCGTGGAGTCCTTGGCCTCGAAGTTGGACAGGACCACGTAGTGCTTCGCGGCGTCGGTTTTTACGGCGTAGGTGCCGGGGGCCATCACTTTGCCGCCCGCCCGGAAGGCGAACGGGATCTCTGCTTTGAGAGATTGCGCGGAAGCCACGCTGGTGGCGATCGCCACCGCGGCCGCGGTGATCATCAGTTTCGTAGTCAAGCTT
>DATJYW010000289.1:0-21021 GCA_035499435.1 Candidatus Acidiferrales bacterium
CGGTGAGGACTCGATCGACGAGTGGGAGAAGTACCTCGACGTAATGGTGGCATCGATTCTGGAGAATTCCGGGCGGTCGTGTATCAATGCTTCGGGTGTCTGGGTGCCGCGTCACGAAGCCGCGATCGCTGAGGCGCTGGCCGAGCGGCTGTCCATAGTGGTCCCAAGGGATGAGGACGACGAGGCCGCGCAGATCGCTCCCTTTGCCGATGCCGGTGTGGCGTCACGCATCGCGCAGATGATCGACACTGAGTTGGACGGCGAGGGCGCGCGCGATGTCACCGCGGCGCATCGCGATGGCGGCCGGCTGGCGGTCTACGACGGATGCAGCTACCTGCTGCCCTCCATCGTGCTCTGCGATTCGCCGGAGCATCCGCTGGCCAACCGCGAGTTCCTGTTCCCGTTTGCCAGCGTGGTCCCCGTCCCGCAGGCGGAGATTCCCCGGGCTTTGGGTCCAAGCTTGGTGGTCACCGCCATCACGCGCGACCGCAGCCTGATCGCGCGCCTGCTCTCCTCCCCGAACGTAGGACGGCTGAACCTGGGCGCCATCCCGACCTGCAAGATCGGTTGGGATCAGCCGCACGAAGGCAACCTCTTCGATCACCTCTACGCCCGCCGGGCGTTTCAGGTCGCGGTATGAAGATTCTCGCCTTCACCGCCGGCGCCGCCCGCATGTATTGCGGAAGCTGCCTGCGCGATAACACGCTGGCGGCGGAGCTCAAGCGACAGGGGCACGACATCATCCTGATGCCCATGTACACGCCGACGCGCACCGACGAAGCCAACGTCAGCGACCCGCGGGTTTTCATGAACGGCATCACGGTCTGCCTGGAGCAGCAGTCGGCGTTCTTCCGCAAGACCCGCTGGCTGCTCGACCGCCTGTGGGACGCGCCTTGGATGATCCGCCTTGCCACCAAGACCTCGATCGCCGTGGATCCGCACGTCCTCGGTGAGATGACTGTGTCGGTGCTTCGCGGTGAAGACGGCTATCAGCGGAAGGACATCGGGAAGCTCACCTCCTGGCTCGCCAGCGAGCCGAAGCCCGACATCGTCACCCTCCCGAATTGCCTGTTGAGCGGTCTCGCGAAACCGATTCGCGACGCGGTAGGCCGGCCGCTGTGCTGCACCCTGCAGGGGGAAGACCTGTTCCTCAGCCAGTTGCCGGAGCCTTTCCGAAGGCAGTCGTGGGAGTTGATTCGCGCCCATGCCGCGAACCTGGATGGGTACGCGGCGGTGAGCGAGTTCGCCGCGGCCTACTGGCGCGAACAACTCGGGGTCCCCGCCCGCAAGATGCACGTTGTGCCGCTCGGGATCAACCTGGAGGGATGCGATCCCGCCATGCGAGTCCACCCCGACCGCTTCACCCTCGGCTTCCTGGCACGCATCGCGCCGGAGAAGGGACTCCACCTGCTCGCCGAAAGCTACATTCGCCTGCGCCGCGAGACCGACTTCGGCGGTGCGGCGCTGGAAGCCGCTGGATACCTGGCGCCCGAGCATCGCCTCTACCTGCGCACCGTCGAAAAACAGATGAAGGACGCCGGCTTCGGCGCCGAGTTCCGCTATCGCGGTGAGTTGGACCGCGTCAACAAGATCGAGTTTCTGCGCGACCTCGACGTCATGAGCGTGCCCTGCACCTACGACGAGCCCAAAGGAATATCCGTGCTGGAGGCAATGGCCAACGGCGTCCCCGTGGTGCAGCCGCGTCGCGGAGCGTTTCCCGAAATGCTGGCGCGCACGGGCGGCGGCGTGCTCGTGGAGCCCGACGATGCGGGAAGCCTCGCGCGCGCGATCCACGGGCTGTGGAAGGACCGCGGCCGGCTTACGGAGTTGGGGCGTCGCGGCGCGCTTGGCGTGCGTGAGCACTACCACGTCTCGCGCATGGCTGCCACTGCGGTTGAAGTCTACCGTGACGTGGGCCGGCTGGCCATCCATGCTTGAGATTTCGGATGTCCACAAGCAGTATCCGACACCTCGTGGACTGCTCACCGTGCTCGCCGGAGTGTCGCTTTCGATGAAGCGCGGCGAGGCGGCGGCCATCATGGGTCCGTCCGGCGTAGGCAAGAGCACACTCCTCTATATCGCCGGCGGCCTGGAAACGCCCACCTCCGGCCGCGTGACCCTGGATGAGAGCGATCCGCACCGGCTCGCCGAGAAGGAGCTTGCCGAATTCCGCAATCGCAAGGTCGGTTTCCTCTTTCAGGATCACTGCCTGTTGCCGCAGTGCTCGGTCCTGGAAAACGTGCTGGTTCCGACGCTCGTCGCCAATGATCGCGTCGCCTACCCGGAGCGGGCGCGCGAGTTGCTGGATCGCGTTGGTCTCGGCGAACGGCTCCATCACCGGCCGTCGGAGCTCTCGGGCGGCGAGAAGCAGCGCGCCGCGCTTGCCCGGGCGCTGATCCGCGAGCCCCTGCTGCTGCTTTGCGACGAGCCCACCGGCAATCTCGACGAGGCGTCCGCCGCCGCGGTGGCCGATCTCCTCCTGGACATCCACCGGCGCCAGGAAACCATCTTGATGGTCGTCACCCACAGCCGCGATCTGGCCGCGAAATTTCCCGCGCGATACGAGCTGCGTCATGCGAACCTCCACACTGCTGGCGCGTAATCTCGCCTGGTTCTGGCGAACCAACCTGGCGGTGCTGCTCGGAGTCGCGACCGCCACGGCCGTGCTTGCTGGCGCTCTCCTGGTTGGCGATTCGGTCCGCGCCAGCCTGCGCCATCTCGTGCTCGGGCGCCTCGGCAACACCGGATACGTGGTGAGCGGCGCCGGCTTCTTCCGCGAGAAGCTGGCAGATGACCTGGGATCCGCGTGCCCCATGATCGCGCTCGACGGAGTCGCCGCTCACGAGCCCAGCGGCAGGCGCGCCGCCGGCGTGCAGGTGTACGGCGTGGATGAGCGCTTCTGGAAATTCCAAGGCGAGGCCGGCGACCCGCCGCATGGCCGCGAAGTCCTCCTTTCCGCGGCACTGGCACGGGAGCTCACCGGTAAAACCGGCGACACGATCCTGCTGCGGGTGCAAAAGCCATCGGCCATCCCGCTGGAATCGCTGCACGGCCGCAAGGAGAACGTCGGCCAAACCATCCGCCTGGCGATGAGCGGAGTCGCCCGGCACGAGTTCTCGCTGCGTCCGCAGCAAGGCGACCTCCGCGCGGTCTACGTGCCGCTGGCGCGCCTGCAACGCGATCTGGCGGAGCCGAACCGCGTGAACACGATCCTGTCCACGCGTCAGCCGGACTTGAAGCAGCACTACCTCCTGGAGGACCTCGGCCTCCGGCTGCGGGACGGGGTGCTGAATAGCGAAAGCGGGATAATACCCGACGCGATTGCCGCCGCCGCGGAGTCCCTCGAGCCGGACGTCCAGCCCGTGCTTACCTACCTCGCCAACAGCATTCGCATTGGCGGCCGCGCCATCCCGTACTCGCTGGTGACAGCCTTGGAAGGCCCGCCTGCACCGCCGTCAGACGATGGCATCACGCTCAATGAATGGGCCGCCCGGGAGTTGAGGGCGAAGCCGGGCGATGTGGTCACGCTCGAATACTACGTCTGGAAATCCGAGGGCCGTCTCGACACGGCCACTGCAGGGTTCCGCGTCGCACAGGTCGTTCCGATTACGGGACTCGCCGCCGCCCGCACTCTTGCCCCTGAGTATCCGGGCATCACGGATTCCGAGAACCTCCATGATTGGGACCCGCCCTTCCCGATGGACCTGAGTCGCATTCGCCCGGCGGACGAGCAGTATTGGAAGCAATACCGCGCTACTCCCAAGGCCTTCGTGCGCCTCGCGCGGGGCAGACAGCTCTGGGCCACCCGCTTCGGAAGTCAGACCTCGATCCGCAAAGTGCCGCCGGACGGCCTCCGCAACGCCATCCACCCGGCAGCGGCCGGCCTGGTCGCTCTGCCGGTGCGTGCTCGAGCCCTCGAAGCCGCGCGCGGCGCCACCGACTTCGGCGAATACTTCGTCTACTTCAGCTTCTTCCTCGTGGTGTCCGCGCTAATGCTGACCGGCCTGTTCTTCAAACTCGGCGTCGAGCAGAGGATGCGGGAGATCGGCATCCTGCGCGCGCTGGGCTTTCCCCCCGCCAGGATTCGGACACTCTTCCTGCTCGAAGGCGCGGTGATTACGACACTGGGCACGGTGGTGGGTGTCGGCGCCGCGCTCGCGTACGGCGCACTCATCTTGTATGGCCTGCGCACCTGGTGGGTAGACGCCGTGGGCACGCGATTGCTCACGCTGCACGCTTCACCGGCCTCGCTCATATGGGGCGCGCTCGGTGGCGCCGCGGCCGGCCTGGGCGCCATCGCGTGGACTCTGCGCCGCCTGCAGGCCGTGACCCCACGAGGTCTCGTGGCCGGAGAGCAGAAGGCCGGACGCGGGAGGACACGAGAGGCGATCGCTGCGGCGTTCCTCGCTCTCGTGCTGATCGTGGTCTCTGCATTGGGCAAGCTCGATCAGACCGCCGGCTTCTTCGGGGCGGGCGCCTTGCTGCTGATCGCGGCTCTGCTGTTCGAATGGACGTGGTTGCTCGCCCGTGGTGTTGCGGCCGTTCACGGTCAGGTGACGCTGGGCCTGCGCAGTGCCGCATACCGTCCAGGACGCAGCATCCTGTGCATCGCCCTGATCGCGTCTGCGACCTTTGTGATCGTCTCGCTGGCTGCCTTTCAACGCGAGGGCCCTCCGCCGCTGGCGCAGGGTTATCCTCTCATGGCGGAATCGGTCCTGCCGCTGATCCACAGCCCGGCCGCCGCGGCGGGTCGGGAGGCACTCAATATTCCAACCCTGCCGGGAGTGGAGATCGTTCCGTTCCGCCTGCGCCCGGGCGACGATGCCAGTTGCCTGAACCTGTACCAGCCGCGCAATCCGCGCATTCTGGCCTGGCCGCGTCTCGACTCGAAATCCTCCGGCGGCACGATCCCGGCGATCGCCGACGCCAACTCGCTCGAGTACGTGCTGCACCGCAAGGTCGGCGAGGGATTCGACCTGAACGGCACTCGATTCCAAATCGTAGACGCCCTTCACGACAGCATCTTCCAAAGCGAGCTGCTGATTCCGGAGAAGGACTTCCTGCGTCTGTACCCGAACATCCAGGGCTTCCGCTTCTTCCTGCTGAAGGCGCCGCCGCAAGCGATACCGGTGCTGGAAGAGGCGCTCTCCGACTACGGCTTCGTGATCGAGTCTGTGGCGGCGCGGCTGGCCAGCTTTCATCGCGTCGAAAACACCTACCTGGCGACGTTTCGCGCCCTGGGAGGCCTGGGCCTGGTCCTCGGTACGATCGGTCTCGCGGCAATCCTGCTGCGCAACGTACTGGAGCGGCGCAAAGAGCTCGCACTGCTGCGCGCCACCGGATTCCGTGCGCGCCACCTGGCGGAGATGGTGATGGCCGAGAACCTGCTGCTTCTGTTGCTGGGGCTGGCTACGGGAACCGCTTGTGCCTTACTGGCCGTGGCCCCCGCGCTCGGCACGCGCGGCGGGCACCTGCCCCTCCTCTCGATCGCCGGGTTGCTCGCGGCCGTGGCGGTCACGGGCGCCGTCGCCTCGCTCATCGCGACGGCCGCCGTCCTGCACTCGCCCTTGCTCGCCGGGCTGCGGTCGGAATGATATGATCGGGCACTAAGGAGGGCGGAGGGTGCCCACCCGGCTTTCGCTTGCAGTTGCGATGTGTGCGCTGGCGCTGCCGGTGCCGGCGGAAGACTGGCCGCAGTGGCGCGGCCCGAACCTCAATGGCATCAGCGGCGAGAAGGATCTGCCGCTGCGATGGAGCCTCACGGAGAACGTCGTCTGGAAGCTGGCCATGCCGAGCAAGACCGGCGCAACACCGATCATCTCGGGCAACAACATCTTCCTCAACGTCGCCGACAGCGACAACAACCTCTATCTCTGGTGTGTCGACAAGACCAAAGGCACAGTGAACTGGAAGAAGCTCATCACCGGCGGCAACTATCAGATCAACAAACAGAACATGTCTTCGCCCTCGCCGGTGACCGACGGCAAAAATGTGTTCGTCATGACCGGCGTCGGCATCCTGAAGAGTTTCGATTTCGGCGGCAACGAGCAATGGATGCGCGATATTCAGAAGGAGTATGGCAAGTTCGGCCTGAACTGGGGTTACGCAAATTCGCCGCTGCTGTACGAAGACAGCCTGTACATACAGGTCACGCACGGAATGAAGACGCGCGACCCGTCCTACATCCTGCGCATCGACAAGAAGACCGGCAAGACGATGTGGCGCGTGGAACGTCCCACTGCCGCCATCCGCGAGTCGCCGGACTCCTACTCGACACCGCAGCTCCTGAAGTACCCGGACCGCTTCGAGATCGTGGTGCTGGGCGGCGATTGCGTCACCGGCCACGATCCCGAGACAGGCAAGGAGGTGTGGCGCGGGAACGGCTTGAACCCCACCAACAATCCGAACTACCGCACCATCGCGTCGGTGGTGATTTTCGGCGACATCATCTACGCGCCCACGCGCGAGAGGCCGCTGATCGCGTTCCGCGCCGGAGGCAAGGGCGACATCACCGAGTCGCACAAGCTCTGGGAGTTCAACAACGGGCCCGACGTGCCCACTCCCGTCACCGACGGCAAGTTCTTCTACACAGTGAACGATCGTGGCATCACCTGGTGCCTGGACGCCAGGACCGGCAAACAGATCTGGGGCTCGAAGCGAATCAAGCCGGCCACCTACAGTTCGTCTCCCGTGCTGGCCGACGGCAAGATCTACATCACCAATGAAGAGGGCCTGACCACGGTGCTGAAAGCGGGCGACCAGTTCGAGGTGCTGGCCGAAAACGACCTGGAAGACTACACACTCAGCTCGCCCGCGATCTCCGGCGGCCGCATTTTCATGCGCACGACCCACTTCTTGTACGCCATCGGCAAACGGTAGGCTACCGGCTGAACCACCTTCTGGACTTCGCCTCGAAGCGCGGTAAGCTCCCCGGTGGGACGGACGTTACCGCGATCCGCAGTCCTAGCGCATAGTGCAGGGCGGCGGCGACCCGGTGGCTCAACGCGGCTGCGTCCTCCCCGGCGGACGGCTCGATCTGAATGCTCACCTCGGTCAGCGACCGCTCGCTGGACACCTCGACGCGATACTCCGCGATGCCGCCGGATGAGCGCACCACCTGCTCCACCGCGCTGGGATACAGGTTGACACCGCGCACCACGACCATGTCGTCCCGCCGTCCCAGGATGCCGCCTTCGAGCGCCATTTCCTGGCTTCCGCACTCGCACGTCGTCTCGCGCGCGAGCCGCACCGTATCCCCGGTGCGATACCGAAGGATCGGCGACCCGGTGCGTCCGAGATTGGTCAGCACCAGCTCGCCCGAACCGCCGGGCCCGACCGGCTCGAGGGTGTCCGGGTCGATCACCTCCGGAAAATACGCCGCTTCCATGACGTGCAGCACACCGCGGCGGCGCGGGCACTCGTAACTGACGGGACCGATCTCGGTCATGCCGTGATGATCTACCACGCGCGCGCCGCACCAGAGCTGCTCGATGTGGGAGCGCGTCGCCGGAATGCTGCCGCCGGGCTCTCCGGCCACGATGATCTTTCGAACCTTTCCGGCGCTCAGATCGATCTTTTCCTCCGCCGCCACTTCGGCCAGATGGATGGCGTAAGTCGGCGTGCAGCAGACGACGGTGACTTCATTGTCGAGAAGCGTCCGGAGGCGGTCGGTGCTGCGCATGCCGCCGCCCGGAATCGTAAGGCAGCCCATGCGCGCGGCTGCGTCGAAGCCGCCCCAGAAGCCCAGAAAAGGACCGAATGAAAAAGGGAAGAAGACTCGATCCCGCGAGATAACACCGGCCGAGCGAAGGATCTGCGTCCAGCACTCCACGACCCAATTCCAGCTCTCCGGAGTGTCCAGCCAGCGCATCGGCCTGCCGGTGGTGCCGCTGGTCTGATGCAAACGGCTGTATGCCTCTACGGGGAAGGTCAGGTTGGAACCGTACGGCGGGTACTTCGCTTGATCCTCGATCAATTCCCACTTGAAGGTGAACGGAACACAGGCGCCGAACTCATGAATGCCGCCAGGGCTGCGATGGACGCCTGCCGCGCGCAGCTTCGCCGCATAAAAGCGGTTGGATGCGAGCAGTGCTTCGACGAGCGGCTGCAGCTTGCGCGCCTGGTCCGCGCGGATCTCCAGTGCCGGCGTCATGCGCAGAAGGCCTCCGGAGGCGCTACCTCGATCTTGTCGGCGATCACGCCGGGAATGGGAACGGCGGTCATCTTGCCGGTGACGTGGTCGCGCTTCACGCAAGCCACGGTGAGCGATCCCCGCGCCACTTCGCGCCGCGACTCGCCCTCCACCTTGCGGAAGATGAAGGAGTAGACCAGGCTCTTGGTACGCTTCTCGCGCACCAGAAGGTGGATCTCCACCGAATCTTCGAAGCGCAGCGGATAGCTGAAGTCGCAATCGGCGTGCACGCGGGGCCAGCCCAGCGGCTCGGGATCGACCGTGTGGATGGAGAGGCCCAGCGACCGGAAGAAGGCGTGCTCAGCAGCCTCCATGAATCGGTAGAAGTTGGAAAAGTGCATGATTCCGGCCATGTCGGTGTGATAGAACTCCACCTCGCGGACGATCCTGTGTTCGTACGCCATGGCTCAAGCGGTCGAGGGGAGCGGCAATCCGTGAGAAAGCGGGGGCGGGACGCGCGCGAAATCGGAGACCGCGGCGAAGAGCCGGTCGAAGTCCATGAACAGGTTGCCGATCAGGCAATCGGTGATGTCGCCGGCCAAGTGAGGATACTTATTGATGAACTCGCGAAAACTGAAGGCGTGGTCGTAGAAAGAATAGACCAGGCGCCGCATGGCTTCGATCCCCCTACACATGTCCGCGCCGTAGGAGGTGAACCGGCAAGCGGAGTAGTCGCCGTCTTTCAGGGCCTGATCCACGGCGTCGGCGGCGCGCTCCCCGCTGCACAGCGCGACGAACACTCCCGAGCTGAATACGGGATCGAGGAATGCGAAGGCGTCGCCGATGAGAACGAGCCCGTTCGCCGCACAGTGGCGCGAGCGGTACGAATATTCTCCAGTCACGCGATACGGACCGAACTGCTCGCCGACCGCCAGGTGCCGCTCGATCCACTTGTTGTTGCCCACTTCGCGGCGAAAGATCTCCGCCGGTTCCTTGCTGTCCTTATATAGGTAGTCCTTTTCAGCCACGATCCCCACGCTGACCACGTCGCCCGCCAGCGGGATATACCAGAACCAGCCTTTCTCCGGCACGTAGGCGACGGTCGTGGCGCCTTCATCGACGCCCGCGTCGCGCATCGCGCCCTTATAATAGGTCCAGACTGCGATCTTATTCAGGTAGGGATCGCGTACCTTCCAACCTCTGCGGGTCACGCTGAAGGCATCGCGGCCGGTGGCATCGATGGTCATCGGAGCGCGAAACTCCAGCGATTCCCCGGCCTTCGTCACCGCCCGCACGCCCTTGACGTAGCCGTTTTCCTCGATCGTCTCGCGGACGGTGACTTCCTCCATCACCTCGGCGCCCTTCTCGCGCGCGTTGTCCATCAGGAGCTGGTCGAATTCGCTGCGCAGCACCTGCCAGGTGTTGGCCGCCTCGTGCTTGAGGTGCTTGAAGAAGTAGAACGGATGGGAAGCGCGCCCGTCGGGGCTGACAAACTGCACGCTGTACTTCTTGGTGAAGTGCGACGCCTTCATTCTTTCGACGAGGCCCATTCGCTCCAAGGGAAAATACGTGTAGGGAATCAGGGATTCGCCGATGTGGTAGCGCGGAAACTTCTCCTTTTCGAGCACCAGCACCCGACGGCCTTTGCCGGCCAGTATGGCCGATACTGCCGAACCCGCGGGACCGCATCCGATTACGATCGCTTCGTAATGTTGAGCCAAGTTCATTCTCTCCGGGATTTGACGTTGGCGGGGCTCACGAGTAACGGGCTCCGCGATGCTGCGGCAGGAAGAAGTCGTGCAGGAGGCGATCCACCTGGAGTAGTCCGTCGCGATTCAAAAGCAGGTCGTCCGGCTCCATGCGGAGAAAGCCTTCGTCGGCGAGATGGCCCAAAGGCGCGGCGAATCGCTGCCGGACGTCGACCCCGAACTTGTGCTCGAAGTATTCGGTGCGGACATGCCCGAGCTTCATCTGAAGGATGAACTCGCGGATCATGCGCTCTTCGTCGTTGGGCGTGAGTGCCCGGTAGATCGGAAGCTCTCCGCGATGCAGGCGGTCGATGTAGGGATCCCAATCGTGCTCGTTCTGAAAATGAGTTCCGTTGACGTGCGAGAACGACGCCACACCGAGTCCCATCATGTCGGCGCCGGTCCACAGCAGGTCGCGGTACAGGAACTTCGTGCGCTCTGGATCGAGCACGGCGGTGTACGCGCTGGCAATCGTGTACCCGGCCTTTTCCAGTTCGCGGAACGCGTAGTCGACCCAGCGGCGCTTGGCGGGCCAACTTGCCACCGGGGCCACATCCTGGCCGAGAACGCGCATCTCTTTCGAGATGGTGGTGTTGTACGGAACCTCCATCTGGTAGATGGTGACGCTGTTGGGCAGCATGGCGACGGTCTTGCGGACGCACTCGCGCCAGTTCTCTTCGGTCTCGCCCATCATGCCGGCGATGAGGTCGATATTGATCTGGGGAAATCCGATGGCGCGCGCGAACCGGTAGGACGCGTCGATTTCCTTCGCGCCGTGCGCCCGCCCGTTGGCCTCGAGGATGCGCTCGTCGAAGTTTTCGATTCCCAGGCTCAGGCGGGTGACGCCGATCTGTTTGAGGATTTCGAGCTTGCCTTCGGTGATGGTGCCGGGTTCGCACTCGAACGTGATCTCTTCGGCCCGGTCCCAGGGAAACAAGCGCTTCATCGCGTCCACGAGGTGGCTGAGCTGGCGCGTGGAGATATAGGACGGCGTGCCTCCGCCGAAATAGACGAAGCTCGGTTTTCTGCCGCCGACGAACGGTTTCGGCCCGTAGAGCGTCAGCTCGCGAACGACCGCGTCCAGGTAGCGGTCGATTTCGCTTGCGTCCTTGCCGGTGTAGACCTTGAAGTAGCAGAAGTGGCAGCGTTTGCGGCAGAAGGGGATGTGGAGATAGATTCCGAGGGGCGCTCCGGGGCGGGGAGGGCGGTCCAGCGCCTCGTGGGCCTGCGACACGGCTTCGGCGTTCCAGTAGGAATAAGGAGGATAGTTGGAGACGAAGTAGTTGCCGGCGGTGGTTTCTTCGGTCAGACGCGCGTCCGCTCCCTGGTTCATTGTGTCCTCAGTCCGCACCCCATCACGCGTATCCATCGAGTATATCAGGCGAAAATCGGAGGAGAGTATTCTGGTCCGATTTGGCCTGTTCCTTTCTTTTCATTCACTTCCTAGGTTCGTTTTTTCACCCGAGAGTGTCCGCTCTTCGAGGGGGACTGGCCGATCGGGCGAGGCTCTCCCCTGATTGGACGGTAGCACGGGGGTTTTGGGGAGGTTGGGGTGGGTGGGGATAAGTGGAGTGGAATCAACGAAAGAAAGTTGGATTTGGGTGGGAACGCTCGGGCTATCCGGAAGCCATCCATTTGGCCGTAACGTCGCCGACGGTTCCTTGTACCGGTGGCGCAGTAGGAAACGGTCAACATGGCGGGACGGGCGTGATATCCGCCAAGTAACGTGGCTACATATTCGCAAGCCGACTTTATCGGCATAGGGGCGGCGGTCGTTCGCCGACCCCTGCCACACTTTTTCCGAATTGGCTCGGTCATGGCCGCAGCCTCCGGCCTCGGTACAGATCCGCCGGCGTCGGTACTCCAGGCGCTGATGCGGGCGTGGTGGTCTACCTGATGCGCTACCACATGTGATGTAGCGCCGCTACGGCTTTCGCACGGCCGTCCAGTGGCCATCGACCACATCTTTGACGCTCATGCGGCCGCTTGCCGCGTCGCCGTCAATCCATCCCGCCAGAAACGTCGGCGTGATTCTGGGATTTTCGGGGTTTCCCCATTCCGCGTCGAAGCTGAGCTCGATGTAGCCGTTGCGCCACGTCCCGGCTACGCCGTGGGCCTTGCCGACAGCGCCAGACCAATCGCCGGCCAGCTTGTTGCCGTCGCGTTTGAGTTGCAGGGTGCCCTGGAAGTTCGCGAGCTCGCGGATCGTCAACTGCCACGAGCCGGCGGCCTCCGAGCCGTTCTTCACGGGGGCCGGAGGGGAGCTCACGACGTGGAAATTCGAGAAATAGGCTTCCTCTTCCGGATAACCCCAAAGCGCAATGCCGCCACGCAGATCCTCGCCTTTCAGCCCGTCCACGACCAGGCTGGGTTGCTCCGATCCGTTCACGAATAGCCTGGCGGAGCGGCCGTTGACCTCAATTTTGACCTTTGTCCAGGTTTCCGTTTTCAGTTCGGCCCAGGCCTCGTAAACCCACGGCCACTGGCGGCGCAGTTTGTACCAGCCGTTGTCGGGCTCGGAAGTGTACTGCACGGAATGATTCCGCATTGCCTGATCCTCGGAGGTTGAATTTCCCGGCCGCAGGTAGAGGAGCTCGTAGCGTGAGGCGTCCGGTCGCGCCCGGAATGCGATGCCGACAAAGCCCGGCATCCTCGGCGCTCCCGGCGGCGCGGTGATCTTCAGCGCAATCTCGCCTTCGATGGTTCCATCCTGAAAATCCACGCCTTTCAAAAGCGCGAAGCCGTCTTTGAACTTTTCCCCCGGTTTGGTCGCGTCCCTGGTGATGAGGACGGCTTTGCGGCCTTTGTACTCGGCGACGGCCGCCTTGACGTTGACCGGAACCAGAGCGGTGGCGTCGGTCAACGCAAACGATTGAGCATTCGATGTTGGCAGACCCAACGCCCAGATGATGAGAATCGCCAGCAAAGCGGGCCCGCTGGCCGGCTGCTTGATTCGAAACATCGATCTACGACTCCTGAGTCAGAATCTCCGGAGCTTCCCAATACAGCAATACTGCGAACTAAAGCCCCCGATCCTGCAATCTTCTAACGTCCTTCAGCTCCGATAGAACGCGCGACTGTTTCTTTTCCCGTAGTCAATTCCAGCCCGGCGGACCGCGCGACGGGCTACTCGTCTCGCAGCGCGATCACCGGCTCGATGCTCGCCGCATTCCGCGCCGGCCACCAACTCGCGAACAGCACCGTCAGCACTAATATCGCGGAAGCCGCCGCGAAGATCCGCGGATCGGTCGCTTTGATGCCATACAATAGGCTGGTCATCAGCCGGGTTAGCGGGTACGATGCCGCCAGCCCGACGACGATCCCAGCCAGTCCCAGCATCATGCCTTCCGCGACCACCATTCCGATCACGTTACCGCGTTGCGCTCCCAGCGCTACCCGCACGCCGATCTCGCGCGTGCGTGCCGCCACCGAGTAGGTCACCACGCCGTAGATGCCGACCAGCGCCAGCACGAACGCTGCCAGCGCGAATGAGCCGAGCAGGAACAGATTGAACCGCTGCGAGGAGATGGATTCGGCCAGCGCTTCTTCGAGCGTCTTCACGTCGTAGGGCGGCACGCTGGGATCGATGGCCGCCATTTCGCGCCGCACCGCCGCCGGAATGCCCGCCAGACTCGCCGCGCGGACCGCGATGCTGAAGCCGATCGTCATACGCTCGTCGACCGGTAGAAAAATTTCCGGAACCACGCCGGCATCGAGCCTGGTGTAGCGCAGATCGCTGATGACCCCCGCTACCACTCTGGGCTCCGGGACCTTCAGCGTGTGGCCGATCGGGTCGGCCGAACCGAAGGCCTCCCGGGCCATGCTCTCGTTCAGCAGGATGGCATCGCCCTTCTCGGAGTCCGCGAGCCAGCGCCCTTTCCTCAGCTCCATGCCGAGCGCGCGGAAGTAGCCCGGAGTCGCGCGGCTCAGGTGCAGCAAATGCGTCTGGTTGGGGTTGGTATCGGCCGGAAACGCTTCTGTGCAGCAGAACATCAGCGGAGCCGAAATGACGCCGGTGGCTTCGACCCCGGGGA
This sequence comes from Candidatus Acidiferrales bacterium, assembly GCA_035499435.1. Classification (GTDB taxonomy): domain Bacteria; phylum Acidobacteriota; class Terriglobia; order Bryobacterales; family Bryobacteraceae; genus Solibacter. The sequence continues at coordinate 13,914 of DATJYW010000289.1, forward strand.
TGGCGCCGAGGCGGCGCATCAGCTCGTCGCGGTAGCGCTGCTGCATCGCGCGAGAATACTGCGGCCCAGGCAGCCGCACCTTCATCACCAGAACCTTTTCCGGTGTAAACGCCGCCGGTTTCGCACTCATGCGCAGAAAGCTGGCCAATAGCAGACCCGCGCCCGTGAGCAGCATCAGGGCCAGCGCCAGTTCGCCGGCCACCAGCACGCGGCGGATGCGGAGCCCGAATCGGCCTCCGGCGCCGCGCGCGCCCTCCTTCAGCGCCTCGTGAAGGCCAGTCCGCCAAAGCTGGAAGCCCGGCGCGATGCCGAACAGGATTCCGGCCGCCAGCGTGATCGAGAAGGTGAAGGCGAGTACGCGCAGGTCGATCGACGCTTCATTCAACCGCGGAATCGACGCCGGTCCAAGGCGCACCACCAGCAGGACCATCCAACGCGCCAGCAGCAGACCGACAGCGCCGCCAAGAAATGCCAGGGCCAGGCTCTCGACCAGGAGCTGCCGCAGAGCGCGAAATCGTCCCGCGCCAATCGCGAGCCGAATCGCCAGCTCGCGCCGCCGCGATGCCGCGCGGGCCAACAGCAGGCTCGCGGTATTGGCTGAAACCATCAGCAGCACCAGCACACCCGCGGCGAGCAGTATCGAAAGGGCGCGCCGCGTGCCGGATGTCAATTGATCGTGGAGCCGGTCCACGTGGAGCGTGCCAGGCGACGCCGGGTTCGATGGATTCGGCGGATGCAGGGCACGCTGAAGGGACTGCAGCTCGACGAAGGCCTGCGAGACGGAAACGCCGGGTTTGAGCGAAGCCACAACCTGGCCCCCGCGGCGCTCGGTCTCGGCCGGTAGCGTGAGGTAGGCTTCGAGGGGCTCGGGATGGAGAGCGGTCCACCATCGCGGGAACTGGAAGCGGAAGTTCCTGGGCAAAACGGCCCTGATGGTAGCAGCCCTTCCGTCCACCGTCACGGCGCTGCCCACGAGGTGCGCATCTCCGCCGAACTGGCGCTGGAACACGTCCCAGGAGATCACCATTCCGTCTCGCTCGTTTGGGCCGAACAGCCGGCCGAGCGGGGGAGTCGCGCCGGTCAAGCTCCAGAAGTCGCCGCCGGCAAGCACGGCCGCGACCGGAAACGCGGTGCCGCTGGTGGCAACGGTGCTCTGTTGGAAACTGTAGCTCGCCATCTGATCGAAGGAACGGGCGGTGGTACGCCAGGCCGCGGCGTCGGAGAGCGTGACCATGTCATGCCCGACGGCGGGGTCGTACTCCCCGAGCCAAACCAGCCGTTCGGCATGAGGGTATTCGAGCGGCCGCATCAGGACGGAGTTGACTACGCTGAAGACGGCGGTGTTGAGCCCGATCCCCACCGCCAGCGTTAACACGGCGATAGCGGTGAAGCCCGGTGCGCGCCGCAAGATGCGGAACGCGAATAGCAGGTCCTGCCAGAACTGGTCGATCCAGGGGCGGCGCCAGACGGCGCGGGTCTGCTCCTCGATCAGCCCGACGTTGCCGAACTTGCGCAGCGCGGCGGCGCGAGCGTCGGCCGGCGACATCCCGCGCTCTATGTTCTCCTGCGTCTCGCGTTCCAAGTGCTCGCGGATGTCCTGGTCGAGATCCGCGAGCGCGCGCCGGCGGCGTGTCATACGGATCCCTCTCCGGCGAGTTTGAGGACATTGGCGATGGCGCGGGAGAGCTTTTCCCATCGGGTGGTCTCGATATGGAGCTGGCGGCGCCCTTTGGCGGTGAGCTGGTAGAACTTGGCGCGCCGGTTATTTTCGGACGTGCCCTCGTTGGCGGAGATCCAGCCGCGCTTGATGAGGCGGTGCAAGGCAGGATAGAGGGACCCCTGCTCCACCTGGAGCACGTCTTCCGAGTCGCGCTCGATGGTCTTGGCGATGGCGTGGCCGTGAGCCGGCCCAGGGGCCAGCGTCCTGAGGACCAGCAGGTCAAGCGTGCCTTGCAGCAGTTCGATCCGCTCCGATTCCTCTTTGGTAGACATTCTAGGTGAATGATAGGCTCACTCCGGTAGGATGTCAAGGTGAGTGGAAGGTGAGTAGAAGCGCCAGCCCGCTGGAGCAGTTTAAGTTGACGTGTAGTCGGCGTTGCTGATCTTGACCGGCCAATTACACCCGTAGCTGCGTCAGATGGCGGTTCGGGCAAAATAACCGGCCAATGTGGTGAGGCAGCGGCTCGCGGCGTGCGATGGAAAGCAGTATTCTTTTTTCGTTCGAGACTGACTTTACCGGGAGGGTGAAGGCCGGTCCTCAGATCGAAACTTGGCAGCGACGGTCAGCGGCGGCCTTCACGCCAGCCGTGATTCTTTTTATCGCACTGCCAGAACTGGAAGACAAGACCGATCCGGGGTGATAGCGCTGGACCTCCTGCCGCGGCGATGTCCCATTTGCCGCAACGACACGATCATCGGCCACGGACGACGGCTCCGTCATGCTCACGACGACCGGCACGAATGCATCTGGGTGAGGCGGGGAATCTGCGAGCCATGCAAGAAGACTTTCACGGTCTTGCCCGATTGGCTGGCGCCCTCGGCCCCCTTTTCCTTGCACTGCCGGCAGCAGGCCTGCGAGCACATCGCCGCCGGTGATTCTGCCGAGCAGGCGGCGCCGCACTGCAAAGACCCAACTCGTTTGCCCGATCCATCGACCGTGCGCCGATGGGCGCACCGGCGACTGGTCAGCCTGTGGTGCTGGATCAAGGCAGGAATCAAAGACCAGCACTTCTTGCGGCCGCCCACCATCCTAGCCTGGGATCTGAGCGCGCTCTGCCGTATTCTGCCGATCGAGGCACGAAGTCCGTGAATCGCCAGGTTCTCGACGCGTTGAAACAGCAGATCTCGCTGCTGGAGTATCTACAAGCTCAGGATTGGCGACCGGCCCGGAAACTGAACCGCAGCCGGTTGCTGGGGTTGTGTCCGCTGCATGACGATCACCAGCCCAGCTTTGTGGTGGATCCCAGCAAGAACCTGTTCTACTGCTACGGCTGTGGCCGCGGCGGTGACCTCATTCGCTTCGCCCAACTGTATCACCAGGTGAAGTTCCCGCAGGCCGTAGCGTTGTTGCATCAATGGCGCGGATTGCCGCCGATCTTGCGGGAAACCGCAGAGTTCTATGGCATGCAGTTACAGCGCCACGGCGAGGCCATCGCTTACTTGTACCAACGCGGCGTCCGCTCGCCGGAACTCATCGAGCACATGCGGATCGGCTATGCCCCTGGTGGTTGCTTGCGCGGTTGGCTGACACAGTTGGGCTTCCCGGTCGACACCTTGCGGCAAGCTGGCTTGGTGACCGGCGCCGGCTATGACGCCTACATACACCGTATCGTCTTCCCCCTGGAAGCCAACCTGTATGGCCGCAGTCTGTCAGCCGCGGCGCCGGCCCACCGTTTCTTGCCAGGCGCCAAGGGCGGCTTGTACTTCTGGGAGCAGGTGCAGCAATGCCCGGAAGTGATCCTGGTCGAGGGTCTGTTCGACTATGCCGTCCTGTGGCAGGCGGGCTTTCACAACGTCACCTGCTCGATGGGAAATCATCTCAACGTGCGCCAGTATCGGCAACTGTGCGACCGCCCCCGAACCGTGTATGTAGCCTTTGACGCTGATAGAAATGGCAGCGGACAGCAGGCGGCGCGATCGCTTGCGTGCCGGCTCCGAGACCAAGGTATCAACGTTCGCAAAGTCGCGCTGCCCGATAACCATGACCCGAACAGCTTCTTCGTCCAGGACGGCGATGCGCGTCAGTTCCAGTCCCTCCTGGAGGCAGCACAGTGATGACTTTCCGCGTACTTTCCAAGCCCTCCAACAACCGTGCACGCTGCCCTTACCGCATTGTCGAGCGGTCGACCGGCCGTGAGATCGAATGGATCAACCAGTACCTCGACTACGAAATGCTTCGCCGCTTGGCCGACGCCACCCTGCGAACTTATGCGCACGAACTGCTGCACTTTCTCCGCTGGTGGGAGAGTATTCACCATACCGACGTAGTCACCAAAGATGCCCTCACCGAAACGACCATGCTGGACTATGTGCGATTCCAGTCCGGCCAGGAACGCGAGTTGACCGGCGCCACCATCAATCAGCGCGTTGCCATCGTCGATCGTGCCTTGCGTATCACCTTCCCTGACGCGCCCCTCCAGGCCGCTCCCGCATTGCAGACGACCTACTGGCAGCGTGCACCCATGGGTATCGGTAAACCACGGCCCGCCTTGAGCCGGTTACGAGTCAAAACACCCAAACGAACCATCGTGCCCTTGTCGGTGGACGAGGTGGCCCGATTTTGGTCCAGCTTTCGGAACTCACGCGATCTGGCCATCGTGGGATTGATGCTGCTGCAGGGACTCCGGTCGCAAGAGGTCTTGAACCTGAACCGCGACGATCTTCTGCTCTCCGAAGCGCAGATCCGCGTGCGCGGCAAAGGCAACAAGACCCGTTTCCTACCGCTCGCACCAGAAGCGAACCAACTCCTGGACCACTACCTGCGGCTGGAGCGGCCACAGACTTCGGCCAACGCTCTGTTCGTTTCTCTCAAAGGACCCGCCCGCGGCGCCCGGATGACTCCCGCGGGATTGCGCTCGCTGTTTCGATACCATCGTCGGACCACGGGCGTAAAGATCGCCAATCCTCATCGGTTCCGGCATACCTTTGCCTCAGACATGGTGCGCGCCGGAATGAGCCTCCCGGCCTTGATGCAGTTGATGGGACATGCGCAAATCCACACGACGATGGTGTATGTGCAGATCACTCCTCTCGAGGTCTATCAGCAGTATGCCCGAGCCGTGGCGCAGCACATCAGGCCCGTACCGAAACCACGGTCATGAAAATTTCCCGCTATGCTCCGCTGGAACATCCGTTGGTCCATCAATTCCAACGAGCCATCGAGTCCTTGACGGCCGCTCTCGTTCCAGACTCCGCCCGTCAATACCGTTGTGCGGCGCGTGACTTCCTAACCTATCTCGGTGAAGATCATGCGGCGATTTGTTCGTTAAATCAACTGCGCCGCGATCCTCACATCCTCGGCTGGTTTGCCTGTCTGCGCACACATATCCCGATGTTGACCCAAGCCGTTTACATCCGCCGCCTCCTGTTTCTGCGGTCCATTCTGCAGGAACTGGCCTGGAGTGCTCAGCTTCCCGAACTCGCACATCTGGTTCGCCGCGAGGACATTCCGCGCACCCCTCAACTTCTCCCACGCCCGTTGACGGCAGAGCAGGATCGATTAATTCAGCAGGAGTTGCTCCGCCGTAACGATCTCCCCGCCAACGTCTTCCTGCTGCTGCGCCATACAGGAATACGCATCGGAGAATGCGCCGACCTCGCCTATGATTGCCTCCACCAGGTTGGCCCGGAGCGCTGGGCGATTCACGTGCCTCTCGGAAAATTGAAGACGGAACGAATGGTCCCGGTAGACTCGTTTGTTTGTGAACTCGTCCAACGCTTGCGCTTCTTCCGCTCGTTCGATCCCCTCGCTGCCGACGGCCGGTTGCTGGCACGATACAGCGGCAAGCAGACCTACATCAAACTACTGCGCCTATACCTATCCGATGTCGCTGCTACCGTCGGTATTCCCGCTCGTATCGTTCCGCATCAATTTCGACACACGTATGCCAGCCAGATGGTCCGCGCCGGCGTCAGCTTGCCCGCACTCATGACCCTCCTCGGCCATGTCAAAGCGGAAATGACGATGAAGTACGTCCAGGTCGCTGGGGACGACCTGCAACGTGAGTTTCACCTGGCCCGTTCTCAACCCCGACATCTAATCCCACAGCCGAAAGCGCCAACCAACTCGCCTCGCGCCGGCTTGGAAGGCGTCGTCGATTCTCTACTCTTCGCCCAACACGCCATTGAGATGTTCCGTCGCTCCCTGCCGGATGGCCCTCCCAGACATCGTCTCGATCAGCTCTCCAATCGGCTCATCAAGATCCTCTCGGAAACTCGCAAGCTCAACCCTGCGGGATAGCGGGCAGACATTGGCCGGATAAGGGCGTGATACGTCAAGTGGACTGTGTCATGCCTTCCAAACGTCACTTTTCCGCTAACTTTACGTCCAGCGTGACCGCATTTGCGGTAATGGCACGACTTTAGTCTCGGGCAGTGCGTAGTAGCCAGGGCGTATTCACTCGAGCGAGCGTCTCGCAACTATTTTGAGTCCACTGCCAGGTGTTTTCATCGGTCCCCGAGGATTTCAAGAACAAGGCGGTCCTTCTTCCAAATCGGCGCGAGTCGGCCCGATCGCGCCAGCGAAGTTCACGAGCAGGGTCGGCCCGAGCATAGCGTACGACCGGGTAGTCCATCACAAGAGAACCAAGGAGAATCCGATGAACGATGATAAAGGACAGACAATCAAAATCACGCGTGTCTACGCGGAACAAGGAAAGAGCCTCTTCGGAGAGGTGGAGGTCGCGACCAAGGCGGTGGATTTCGCGCCGCCCGCGCCACCATGCAACATTTCTGCGGGGATTCCCGCCGCACAGTTCGAGTTGTGGTTGCAACCGCCCGGCTGGGTCGGCGAATGGCATTGCGCACCGGCCCGCCTCTTGTTCTGCATACAGGCCGGCGAGATGGGTATTGAAGTGAGCAACGGTGAGCGGCGGCAGTTTTCAGACGGAGCGATGGTGCTGGTCGAAGACAAACCGGGTCAAGGCCATCGTAGTTGGGTCGTCGGCAATGTTCCCGCCCGGGTGGTTATCATCCAACTGCCGGAGTATGCGCTATTGAAGTGATTCACCTTCGTCCTTGAAGATACCAAGATTCCCTCGTGCCCTAAACGCGGTGCAATCTGAGTGCGATGCGAGCGGCGGTCGCGAGGGAACCCTGATCTGCATCTTGATGCCTGCTAGACGGCGCTGTTTCCGTTGACAGTCTGTGAATCTTTAGCGTAAGTTGCAGTGGTCACTCGGACGAGATGTCGCCTATGCTGAGGTTGGCCCAAAATGGCGTTCGACGACGTTGATTAGTAGTGGGAAGCCGGCCAGCGTCCCGGATGGCAGGACCGTGTCCGGGTGCTGCGTGATCCAGTCGGATGCCAGCCATGTACAGACGCGTTATCCCAACGATCCCAGCATTCCACGCGCAATTTCTTCGGTATAATCGAACAAATGCGCGGACG
>DATJYW010000290.1:0-4458 GCA_035499435.1 Candidatus Acidiferrales bacterium
CCACCGCTTCAGCGCCGCAAACAAAGCGTCCGGCTCGATCGGCTTGGTGACGTGGTCGTTCATGCCTGCTTCGAGGCAGCGCTGCCGTTCCTCCACGAGCGCGTGCGCGGTCATGGCGATGATCGGCAGGTCCTTGAATCGGGGATCCGCACGCAGGAGGCGGGTGGCCGTGAAGCCATCCATCTCGGGCATTTGCAGGTCCATCAGCACGACGTCGAAGGCCGGCGGATCCGGACCTTCCCGAAGCGTCTTCACCGCCTCGCCGCCGTGGTTGGCGACGGTGACTTTCGCGCCGGCGCTCTCCAGCAGCTCTGTGGCGACCTGTTGGTTCATCTCGTTGTCTTCCACCAGCAGGATGCGCACACCGCTGGCATCGTAGGCCTGGGCCTCTTCCCGGGAAACGTGCGTGGCGGCGGCCTCCGCCTCCGCCGTTCCAAACAAGCTGATCAGCGTGTCATAGAGCAGCGAGGCGCCCACCGGTTTCAACAGGTACCCGTCGATGCCGATCTGCTCTGCTCCCGCGCGCACGTCCTCGCGGCCGAAGGCAGTTACCATCACCACTCGCGGGATATTCTTCAGGCGGTCTCCGTACTTGACGATCCGGGTCGCCTCCAGGCCGTCCATGCCCGGCATGTGCCAGTCCATCAGCACCAGCGAGTACGGATTTTTCGCGTCCGCCGACGCCAGCGCCCGAATGGCTTCATCACCCGACGATGCCTGCCCGGTTTCCAATCCAAAGCCGCGCAGCGCATCGCTCAGAATCTCCCGTGCCTGGGGGTTGTCATCCACCACCAGCACGCGGATGCCGGCCAGCTCCGGAACGAAACGTTTGCGCTCAGGACGCGCGGCGCCGATGCCGAACCAGGCCGTGAACTGGAATGTGCTGCCGACGCCCGGCTGGCTTTCCACCCAGATCTCGCCGCCCATCATCTCCACCAGCCGCTTGCTGATGGAGAGTCCGAGGCCGGTGCCGCCGAACTTGCGAGTGGTCGATGTGTCGGCCTGGCTGAAGGCCTGGAACAGGCGCGCGGTCTGCTCCGGCGTCATGCCGATTCCCGTGTCCCGAACCGAGAACTTCAGCCTGACGCGCCCGGCAGCGGTTTCCTCCACGGCCGCCGAGACCACCACCTCGCCGTGTTCGGTGAACTTGACGGCATTGTTCACCAGGTTGATCAGGATCTGCCCGAGGCGCAGCGGGTCGCCGACCAGGTGGCGGGGGATGTCCGGCTGCGCAGCGATCAGAAACTCCAGGTTCTTGTCCGTGGCTTTCTGGCCGACTACGGTGGAGAGGTTGTCCAGCACGTCCTCGAACTCGAAGTCGGCATTTTCGATGTCGAGCTTGCCGGCCTCGATCTTAGAGAAGTCGAGAATGTCGTTGATGATGCCGAGGAGGGCGCCGGCGGCGATCTTGACCTTGGAAAGATAGTCGCGCTGCTTGGCAGTGAGACCGGTTTTCAGGGCGAGGTGGGTCATGCCGATGATGGCGTTCATCGGGGTGCGGATCTCATGGCTCATGTTGGCGAGGAACATGGATTTGGCCGCGGTGGCCTCTTCGGCCTTGACTTTCGCCGCTTGCAGCTCCTGTTCCGTCTGCCACCGCTGGATGCCGAGGCTGATACGCGCCGTGACTTGCCTCAATGCCCCGAAGTCGTCGTTGGAAAAAGGGCGTTGTCCGAATGTCACGATCACGCCGACCATGCGATTCTGCACCACCAGGGGGTACCCCGCGAAGGAAACCACTCCCTGCGCCCGTGCCCACTCCACGTCAAAGCCCTGGTCGGCCTCGACAGCGTTGGTTTCCAGCGGCTGGCGGGAAGCGGCGATCCGGCCCAGCTTGCGTTCTCCCACCTTGACCCGCGAGTGAGGACCGTCAAGGTGCGTATACAGCCCGGCGCTGGCGCACAGCACCAGGGTGTCCGTCTCCTGCTCCAGCATCCAGATGCGTGCGAAGGCCGAGCCGACACCCCTGAGGATGGCTTCCGCGCACGCCTGCATCATGCCGCCAAAATCCTGCAAAGCCACGAGCGCTGCTCCCACGTCGGAGTGCATCGCATCGTAGCGCGCTCTTCGACCGGCTGCCTCCTCGGCCTGCTTGCGTTCGGTGATGTCGCGGATGGTCGCCTGCAGGACCGTTCTGCCGCCGATCGCCAGAACCGTCATCAATACCTCTGCCGGGAACAGCGTGCCGTCCAACCGCCGGTAGAGCCATTCGAATCGATGCGAGCCGTCGCGCGTGGCGGCTGCAACTTCTTCCGCCAGCTTCGCGCCCGATTCCACCCCGCATGGCTGCGTTTCAGGTGAAAAATCGAGTGGTGCGTGCCGGAAAATCTCCTCGCGCGTGGCACAGCCGAAATACGCGAGTGCCGCCTGGTTGCAGTCCAGGAACTTGCGCGCCTCGACCAGCACCATCGCGTCGCTCGACGATTCGTACATGGTTCGGAACTTCGCTTCCGAGTCTTTCAGCGATTCTTCCTGGGCCCGAAGCTCATCGGCCTGCCGTTTGGTCTGCTCCAGCAATTCGTGGGTCCGAATATTGCGGCGCAGAATCTCGAGATTGAGCGCCACGGTGCCCTCTAGTTCCTGCAGCAGGGCCTGCTGCCTTGGCTGGAAACTACGGAAGGCGGCGATCTCGAGGACGGCCAATACCCGGCCCTTCGACACAACCGGGTTTACCGCGATCACCCGGGGAGCCGCTTCTCCCAGCCCCGATCGGATCTTGATGTAATCGTGCGGCACCTCGGTAAGGAGAATGGGGGCTTTTTCAAGGGCACATTGTGCGACCATGCCTCCGATCGGGTGTTGGTGATCGGCTGGAGAGGCCGCGCCATCGCGCGCATAACTGGCCGCCATCGACAGCGTCCCATCCGACTCATCGGCCACGTAGAACGCCCCGCAGCCTCCTTCCAATAGCGGAACCAGATTGGAGAGGAGGCGCTGCCCAAACTCCTGATAGGTATCGACGGTCTGCAGTTGTCCAGTGATTTCGCCGGCGTTGGCCTTTACCCAGCGTTGGTTCTCTCCCTGTTCCGCGGCTCGCCGGTACCTCTCCAGCGGGCGTGCGATGTCGCCGATCTCGGAGCGGTCATCCTGGTATCCCACCTCGACGCCGGGCTTGCCGGCAGCCAGGTCGGCCAGGTTCTGTCCCAACCCCGCCAGGGGCGCAACCACCTTCACACGGTTGAACAGCAACGCAAGAACGGCCGCCAGGATGGTGAGGAAGAGTGCCGCGAATACCACGCCGTTGCCGATCTGCGCGTTGGTTTCGGCCCTCTTTGCTTCCCCGGCAAGACGGTCATCCACGCGGCGCCGGAACTCCTCGATGGGGTCCATGATGGACGCTTTGGCACGCCTGTACTCATCGCCGTACACCAGGTCTCTGGCTTTGTCGAACTCGCGATTTTCGGCGGCCGCGAACGCCTGGTTCTCGAGTAAGATCAGAGCGTCGGAGTTTCCTTTGGCGCGATCCAGGAGGTCCGCTTCATCACGGGTGATGCCGAGCGCTCGCAGGCCCTCTACCGCGCGGTCGCGGTTACGATCCACGGTCGCCTCCCGGCGGAAGGCCTCGCGGTATCGGGGGTCCCCGGTCACGGCGAACGCACGGACTGCGGCCGTCAGAGTGTCGCTACCGGTAGCGAGCTGGTGGCTCAAAGCCATGGCCCCCGTCCGGGCTTCCAGGCGGCCTTTTTGCTTTGCGCGGAGAATTCGAGAAGCGATCAGCAGCGATATCAGGGCCAGGACGGCCAAGGACAGGACGCTGTAGTTCAGGATGCGCGAGGTTCGCTGCAGACGCATGCTCTACCTCAACCGGGTGCGCTGACCCCACATTGCCTGTCGATCTCGTTGAGGCTGCCGAGCGCCGCGTCGAAATCGAAGTTGTCCAGCGCATCGCGCAGTGCGTCCAGCTTGGCCTTTTCAACTGTCTCCGCCAATGCAGTCTCCAGGGCAGGGAGGGCTTCCACCGCGCCGCCGTCGTTGGCTTCGATGAGCCCGCGGATTTTTTGCATGGCCGCGGCTGCCGCTTTGGCATCGAACGGACCGGTAGCCGCCACAGCCTCCGCCGGCGCTGTTTCCGCGAGGCCGCGCCGGATGGCCTGAACCATCGGCGACATCACCTCGTTGAATTTCTCCAGCGGCGGGGCTACCTGCGCGTCCCCATTCCGAATCGCGCGCTCCACACCCTCCGCCGCCGCTTGCACCTGCCCGATTCCCAGGTTGCCGGCGACGCCCTTCACCGTGTGAGCGAGGCGTCCGGCCAATTCCCGGTCTCCGCCCTGGAGGGCCGCCGCGATCTGTGCCGCGGCGTCCGCCTGCTTGTTGACGAACTGCTCCAGCAGACTGCGGTACAACTTTCGATTGCCCGCCACGCGCTTCAACCCGCCTGCCACGTCGATACCCGCAACGTCCGGCAGCACGACCGCCTCGGGCGCCGCTTTCGGCGGCGGCGCGGGAGCCGCTGCG
>DATJYW010000291.1:0-9720 GCA_035499435.1 Candidatus Acidiferrales bacterium
TGATACAATCGCCGGGCGGAGGCTGGCGATGCCGTCGGGAGACATGGCGCCTGCAATGGTGGACATCGGAATCCCGGAATTCATTCGGGATAAGACCAAGGGTCGGCCGCATGTTTTTGTGTTGATGCCATTCGGGGCGAGGAAGCAGTTTTATCGCCGTATGAAAGAAAAGGTAGAGCAGGAGGTTGGCCTTGCATGCTTGCGCGCCGACGATGTCCCCGCCGCTGGACATGATCTGCTCGGAAAGGTCCATCTGTTAATCGAGCGCGCCGAGATCGTGGTCGCCGATATCACCGACGCGAATCCCAACGTCTTTTACGAAGTGGGTTACTCCAGGGCGCTCAAGAAACCCATGGTTCTGCTCGTGCAAGCGGGACAGGAGGTCCCAACGGATGTCCGTGGCCTGGAAGTGATTCGGCATGGAATTGGTGACGATGAAGACGCACTGAACGAACTCGCAGAACAATTGAAGCTTCGGCTGACATCGCGCCTGGCGCTTCTTCGTGACATGCTGCAGGGCGATAAGCCCACACCTGCCTATGTGGTCGCTGCACCCAAGCATCGCCCCAGCAGTGTAGGCGATGCAATCCGTCATACGTTCGGAGACAATCTTGGCATTTTGGGCTTAATCAGTGCTTTTGGCTCTTTGTTGGGCGAGAGCTCTGGCGTCGAGCTCCTTTCGGCTGAGCATTTCCCACTCAGATTTCTCGACGAAGAGGCTAACCTCTACTTTATCGGATCGAAACAGGTCAACACAGCCAGTGGCGAAATGCTGAAGAGGTTGCAGCAGGGGCGCACGCCAGACTGGTACATCGGTGCCGAGCTCCCTTCGGAAGAGGTTGGGTCGTACGAGGAAGCTCTTTGGAGAACGTATCTTGGACGTCGAATGAAATTCGCGCCAGAGAAGCGAGAGGTTACCGGTGCCTCCATCTGTGTCAAGGATCGAGGGATTGTCGTCCGCGGACCGCATCCTGCTTACCGTGATCGCGTCGCAATCGTCCTTGCAGGACCGACTACGCTCGGTACCGGTGCGGCATGCCTGGCCGCTACTCGATCTGTGCTCCTTAGTGCAATTCAAGCCAAACTAGGCAGCGTCCGTATCGGGGACAAGAGAAAGACCATTTGGGCTCTTGTTGAAGGCGAAGTCGAAAGCCCAAGCAGTGCGCTGCAGGTTGACGGAGTCAAGGTACTCGACGCAGGAGCATATGAATGAGGTAAGCGAGTCTGTCGGCAGGTATGAAGAAAAACCGTCCTCCGCCCCCACTCCTCTGCGGCGCCCTCGAGAGCGTCAGCACCGGCAACACATTCTTCGCTCCCGCCGCCATCTCTGAAAAGGACTGAATGAACTATCAACGCGAGGTCGAATTTGCGCGCCGCGTCGCCGTGGCCGCGGGAGGGAATGCGCGGCGCATCCGTGCACAAGGAATCACTCCCGAAACCAAGGCCGACGAGTCGCCCGTAACCATCGCCGACAAAGACAACGAGCGCCTCATCCGCGAAGCCATCGAGAGCGAGTTCCCCGATGACGGCATCCTTGGCGAGGAAGGCTCCAGCAAGCCTGGAACCAGCGGCCGCCGCTGGATCGTCGACCCCATCGACGGCACGCGCGACTTCGTCCGCGGCAACCGCTTCTGGTGCGTGTTGATCGGACTCGAGGCGGGCGACGAGTCTCTCGCCGGCGTTGCCCACTTCCCCATGCTCGACGAAACCTACTGGGCCGCCCTCGGCGAAGGCTCCTATCTGCACGACGAGCGGCTGCGTGCGTCCCCCAGGACAACCTTCGGCGAGTGCTCGTTCCATGCCAACGGCCTGCAGCTCGCCGAAGCGCGCCCGCACCTTCCGGCGGTTGTCGATCTCATGCAGCAATCCTGGTCGGTCCGTGCCTACGGAGGAGGGCTCGATGCCTGCCTGGTCGCCTCCGGCAAGGTCGATATCTGGTTCGAGCCCAAGGTCGCGCCTTGGGACCTCGCCGCCCTCCGCCTGATCATCGAAGAAGCTGGCGGAGTGTTCTTCGCCCTCGATGGCTCGCGCCGCATCGACCGTGGCACGGCCTTCGGATGCGCCCCGGGCCTCGCCGCCGCCGTTCGGCGGGCATTCGGAATCGCCCCCGGGCGCTAAGCCAGGCGCATCGTTGACCTCGCCCCGCGCGTTTACCTCCGGGGCGCCGCGATCGTGTCTCTCAGTGTCTGCAGTTCCTTTTTGTCCGCGGCGGAAGCAGAAGGTGCGTCCAAGGTGGGCGCGGCAAGATCGGCGAAGTGTCTCGCGGACTCGAAATCTCCCCGCCGGGCGGCCACCTCGCCTTGCAGCAGGGCCACGTCCGCGCCGACATTCGGGTCGCCGGCCTGCTGGGCCGTCGCCGATACATCGATGTTCTGCAGCAGTTCCGCGGCCTCGCCGAGCCGATTCAGCTTCGACAGGCAGAATGCCAGCGTGTAAGCGACTCCTCCGGTCAATCCCGCGCGCAAACCAAACGCGTTGCTCGATAACTGGAAGGCTTGCCGCGCGTTGGCCTCGCCTTCGGAGTAATGCCCGGCCTCGCACTGCGACAACGCGGCATCTGACAGCATGCCGATGGAATAGAGCGAGGCCGGCCCTTGTTTTTTGACCGCAATGCGGTAAACCGCCAGATCGTCGCGGATGGCGTCGTCCCATCGGGTAAGAGATCCCTCAGCGGCCGCTCGCGTGCCCAGTAGAGACAAAACGGCTTCGTGCTCCTCGCCGAGATGCTTCACCAGGCTCGGGTAGATCGCGTTGGCTTCCTCGATGGCGTCGGCAAACTTGCGCTGCACTAGGAGCGTCTGGGTCAGGTAGATCCGCGCCCGCAGAACGTCGGGACTACCCGGTCCGCTCGTGCGCGCCAGACTGGCAATCACCTCGCGGCACAGAGGTTCGGCCCTGGCTCCATCGCCCCGCTTGATATAAGACACCGCGATCAGTTGCGTGATCTTCTCGCGCGCCGTTTCGTCGAATGACCCATCCGCGCTCGCAGCACGCAGCGCGGCGGAGAAATTCTGCTCGGCCCCGCGAGGATCCGTTTCGGAAAGTGCGATCACCCCCCGCGCCGTGTAAAGCCACACCGCCAGTTCCGTCTTCGGCTTCGCGATCCTCGCGATCGTCCGCTCGGCATCCGTCACCAGCGACTTCGCGCGCGCCAGCGAACCGCCTTCGAAGCTCCTGGCCTCCATCGCCGCCCGTTGCAGTCGCAGTAAAGCCGCATCCTGCGACGAGGGACCCTCCGCCTGCCGAAACAGCCGCTCCGCCTGCTCATATTCCTGACGGGCTTGCGGAAAATCCGAGCGCTTGTCGAAGGCGCCGGCGAGAGTCTGGTGCAGGCGCGCGGCAATCAGCGGCTCTGTCTTGAATTGCAAATCGATCCGCGGCGACGCTTGTTTCACCATCTGAGCGAACGTTTCACCGGCATTGCCGCTTCGGAACGGGTCGGCACGCCCCAGCAGGTCGTCGGAGAGAAACCGGTTCATCGCCGTCGCAATCGCGCGCTCGCGATTTGCCCGGTCGCGTTCGCCCGCCAATCGCGCGGTGAAAAAGACCACCAGGAGAGCCACCAGCGTGAAGACCGCCGACGCCGACACCACCGCACGCCGGTTCCGAGCCGCGAACTTTCTCAGCCGGTAACCGAGCGTGTCCGGCTGTGCGTCCAACTGCTCGCCTTTCAGGAAGTGATCCACGTCGCGCAGAAGCGCTTCCACCGACCGGTAACGCTCGGCGGGACTCCTCTGCGTGGCCTTGAGGCACAACGCATCCAGATCGTTCCACTCGGCCTTGCTCAGCTTCTCCGCACCGGCGGAATGCGTCTTGCGCGCCACGACCGAGGGCTTCTCGGGGGCATCGGAGCCGTGGTCGGGCAGCGCTCCGGTGAGCACCTCATAGAGCATCACCCCCAGAGAATAGACGTCGGTGTAGAAGCCGGCCTCTCCGTCGTCTGCCCATTCCGGCGCGGCGTAATCCCGCGAGAAAAACCGGGGTCCGGCCCGGGTCTGGTCCGAAGGCTCGTCCGTGTTCTGCCATTGTTTCGCGATTCCGAAATCGAGCAGTTTCGGAGTGCCGTCCTTCTCGACCAGAACATTGGACGGCTTCAGGTCGCGGTGGATGATCTCCCGGCCGTGCGCGTATTGCACGGCATCGCAGACGGAGCGGAAAAGCTGCAAACGGTCCCGGATGGAGCGGCGATGCTCCCGCAGATACTCGGTCAGCCGGACCCCTTCGACATACTCCATGGCGAACCACGGGGTGCCGTCGGCCAGCGACCCGGCGTCGTAGAGGCGTGCGATGAACGGGTGTTTGAGCCGGGCCAGAGTCTTGATCTCGCGCGCAAAGTGCTCCCTCCGCGCGGGCGACATGCCGGCATTCGCCAGAAACTTGATCGCCACCACCTGCGCGGTGTCCTGCCGTTGCGCCAGCCACACCACCCCCATTCCGCCTTCGCCCAGTACCTTTTGAATCCGGTAAGGCCCGAATTCGCGGAAGGCAGCCAGGTCGAGCGAGCTTTCGACCACTTGCCGCGCCACTTCGTCGAGGCCGCGGTCGAGCAGCGAGCTGTTCCTGCCGTCGGCTTCGAGCATCCTCATGACCGCGGTGGCCAGCTCGCTGTCCCCGGCCGCGGCGTCGGCGACAAACGCGTTCCGCTTTGTCTCGGGGCGTTCCAGCGCCTGGTGGAAAAGCCGCTGCATCTGCTCCCAACGTAAGCTGTCCATGTGCGCTACTCCGTGCCGGGTTGAGCCGTATGCGGGCGAATGCGGCCCGCCAGCCAGGCTTTGGCCGCGCGCCAGTCGCGCTCCATCGCCGATTCCGAAACGCCCAGCACTTCCGCGGTTTCGGAGACATCCAGACCGCTGAAAAACCGGATTTCGATCATCCTCGCCTGGCGCGGGCTTACGCGCTCCAGTTCGTCCAGGGCAGCGTCCAGATCCAGCAACTCGTCCTGGCAGGAGATCATCTGTTGGGCCGCGCCATCCAGGGGTACGAACGCCTCGCCGCCGCCTCTCTTCCGCGCATTCCTCCGGCGAGCTTCGTCAATCAGGATCCGGCGCATGGCCTTGGCCGCCACCGCCTTGAAGTGGGGGACGGAAACCGACGCGAACCGCGGCGAATCCTTCAACCTCAGCCAGGCCTCGTGGACGAGGCCCGACGAGCTCAGCGTAACCGCCCCGTCCCGGCGCGCGCGCGACGCAAAGCGCCGGAGCTCCTCGTAAGTGAGACTGAATAGGCTGTCGATCGTGTGGCGGTCTTCCGACAGTTCGGCAGGCCCATCTTTTTGCCGATTCCCCCAGGCTGACATGACGGTCTTTGCTTCCGGTTTCCGTAATACTAAGTGAGCGCTGCATCGAAAGCGTATCAGCGCCTGGAACCTAACGCAACCTACCGTCAACTTACAGGAGATACTATCGTGAGAGTCCGCACACTTGTATTCTTGCTCGCCGCGATATGCGTGCTTACAGCCGCCGCGCAGACGCAACAGCCTCCGTATGCGCTCCTTCAGCAGGCCACGCTGACTGGTTCCGGCAATACCATAACCGCGACCCAGATACCGGTGGTGACTGCGTCCGGAGTTGTGGTCTACGTGAACGCGGCCATTCAGTTCAACGTGGACGCGAATGGAAACCTGACCGTCGCACCGGGGTTTCCCCAGATGACCGCCGCACCGAGCACGATCGTCTCCAACTTCAAGGCGGGTCGATACGTCGGGCCCAGCAACGTCCTGGGCGGAAAGGCAGCGATTGTCATCGCCGGTCCCGGAGTTACCAGCGGAGGAGCAACGATGTGGACATTGACCGTTGCACCGGGAGCGGATCCCAACACATATCCCAGCACCGGCACCTGGTACGTCGGGCCGGCCTCGAACGATCCCTCAGCGGCTAGGGTCACTAAGGCCGGTATCACCTCGACCAGCCTGAGCTACGGCGTGGCCTCCTCGCAAGCCTCCGGTACGCAAGTGACTGACTATTACGATTGGGGAGGCAACACGCTGATAGGAATCAGTCAAGTGAGTAACACAATTACCATCTACAGCTTCACTCAGAGTGGGAGCGACTACGGCACTTCTCGATCCCAAATCACCTACACTCTTGCACCCGGGCAGTGATTCGGAAAGGAAAGAACCGATGCGTAGGATATTTGCCCTGCTCTCCACGTTTGCCGCGCTCGGCCTTCCGGCCTTCTGCCAGGCCAACGGATACACCATGTCCGCCGCGGCCGGGGGCGCCAATCCTTACTATTATTCCGGCACCGGCGACGGCGGATCCGCAACTGCCGCGGCCTTGGGAAAGCCCGCTTACGACGTGGCCTCGGACGCCGCTGGTAACCTCTATATCGCCACCGGCAGCGTGATTCGCAAAGTAACTCCCGATGGCAAGATCAGCACTTTCGCCGGAGGTGGATCGGAGGTGGGCGACTTCGTTCCCGCCACCCAGGCTGCTCTGGCCCCGACCGCCTTGGTAGCCGACAGCTCCGGCAATCTCTTCATCGCCGACACAGCCTATGGAATCTACCGCATTCGCATGGTGGACGCCACAGGCGTGATCACCACCAACGCAGGCGGCGCTCCGTGCTGCAACCTCGGAGATGGAGGCCCGGCCACCAGCGCCTACATCGGGATTCCGTACGGCCTGGCGCTCGACGCGGCCGGCGCCCTCTACATCGCGCAGGCCGATGCGCAATTCAACCTCGTGCGCAAGGTGGCGGGCGGCCAGATCCGGACCGTCGCCGGCGGCGGGCAGTTCTCCGGAGACGGCGCAAGCGCCACCGCGGTCAGCCTCGCACGCCCGCTCGGCGTGGCGCTGGATTCGAAGGGCAATCTCTACATCGCCGAAGCCGGTGCCAACCGCATTCGCCAGGTCTCGCCGGCGGGAGTCATCGCCACCGTCGCCGGCACGGGCGCCGCGGGCACTTCCGGTGACGGCGGCCCCGCCGCAAGTGCCGCAGTCAACGCACCATATCACGTCGCCGTGGACGCCTCGGGTGACATCTTCCTCACCCAGATGGCCGACGCGCGCGTCCGCATGGTGAACCCGGCGGGCGCCATCGCCACCATCGCGGGCGCCGCCTCCAGCGGCACCCTGGAGCGCCCCACCGGCATCGCCCTCGGCAATTGCAGCCAGATCTACGTGGCCGATTCCAGTGCCACCGCTCCAACGGTGCGCGTGCTGAACCCCGTCCCCGCCATCCTGTCCGGCGGCGTCGGCCCTAACGGAAGCTCCGCAACCACCATCGAGCCAGGTTCCTGGATTTCGATTTACGGCTCCAACCTCGCCGGTTGCACGGCGGTGTGGAACGGCAACTTTCCGACGTCGCTCGCCGGAACCAGCGTGACGTTCGATTCCAGGCCCGCCTACCTCTGGTTCGTCAGTCCCACCCAGATCAACGCGCAAGCGCCCGACGGTATCGCCAGCGGAACCGTCGGCGCGTCCGTGACCACTGCGGGGGGCACCGCTTCCGCCAGCGTCAACGTCGCGCAATACGCTCCGGCTCTCAGCCTCTTCAGCAGCCGGTATCCGGCGGCGATCGTCTCCACCTCGGCCGGTTACGACGCCATCGGACCCTCCGGCGCTTTCGCCTTTCCAACCCGTCCCGTGAAAGCCGGCGAGACGCTCACCCTCTTCGGTGTTGGCTTCGGACCCACCAATCCGGTCGTAGCGGCAGGCAAGGGCTTCAGCGGAGCCGCTCCTTGCGCCACACTGCCCCAGGTAACCATTGGAGGGATGCCCGCCACCGTGAGCTTCGCCGGCATCGTGGGCGCGGGTCTGTACCAGCTCAACGTAGTAATCCCGCCTGCGGGCAGCGGCGACCTGCCGCTGTTGGCCACGGTGGGAGGAGCATCCACTCAGAACAACGTATTTCTCACGCTTCAATAAGCGATACAGCCGGAGGGACCAATGCGAAGGATTCCAATTGCGTTTGCAGCCACGGCCGTGTTGGCGGCAGCCATCTACGCCCAATCCGATCCGCCTTACGGGCGGATCACCAAAGACGACCTCGAGCGGATCAACGACGCCACCGTCCGCTACGACTTGAACTACTTGCGGCTGAACCCCGCGGCGCTCGATCAGAAGCCCGTAATGCAATACTTCGCCGCGCTCAACAACTGCAACCATCGCGACGTGGAGCGGGCGCTCTACAACGAGCTTGACTACCCGGCCATCGCGGAGTTCTACAAAGCCAGGGCGGCCGAGATTCTCGCTCCGCTGCCCAGGACCATCACCGATGTCGCCTTCGACCGCTACATTGGCGGAAGCCAGGTAGGCAACGTGAAGATGTGGACGCAGTCGCTCACCCTCGGCGAATACGATCGCCGGCGACAGGTGTTTCCGCTGCGATTCCCCGGCAAAGACTCGGTCGAGATTCCTGAGGCGATGTCCATCGATAGCGGCAGCCGCAAACTGGCGCAGACCTGTCCGGCGGCTCAAAAGGCCGCCAGCGCGGTGCACGCGTATCTGCCCGCCAAATACGAGATCGCGCTGCGTCCGGCAGCCTATCGCGAGCTCCCCATGGACGAAGCATCCGCAAGGCAGTACATCGATAGCACCGGTCCCCAGCGGCCCGTGTTCTTGGCGGTGGACGTGGCCATACAGGATAGTCCGCCGAATATCGAGCGCGGCAACAACTTCCTTGCCAAGGCAACCTTCGAGGCGCGTGTCGTGCGGCTCAGGGTCATCGACTCGCGGACCGAGAAGCCCCTGGGCGCGCTCTTCGACGACGGCACCCTCCGAGCCGGCGCCCAGGTTGCGCAGACAGCGCCGGCTCCGGCGGCGCCTGTGCAAAAACCCGGAGGCGGAAACTGGGCCGCCAGCGACCACCTGTACGATATCCGCATGTCGGTCTACGTTTCCCTGGCCGCGGACGCCTGCGGATGGCCCCTCACCGATGAGCAGCGCGCCAATCTCAAGCGATTCCTGGACCAGGTCTCCACCCGCGGCAACTTCAACGAGAGATACCAGTACAGCATCGTCAACACCAGGATCAGGAACGCCATCAGCTCCCAGGGGAGAATGAACTACTGCGCCAATCCCTCCGAGCGCCACGATTTCGATAAGTACGCCGCTATGGTGGCGCCGCTCGGTCCGCTGGCGGCTTCCGGCGCGAAGTAGGGGCCCGCCCCCGGCCGGGTTTCACCTCGCGCGACTACCCGCAGCTTCAGGTATTTCGCGAACGGATCGAATCCCGGTCGCGGTGCAGCAGGTCGTATCCTTCTGCAATGCACCGGGTCGCAATCAGCGTGTCGATCGTGTTGCGAACCGTGACGCCGTGCTTCCAACGGAAGTTCTCCGCCGCCGCGATCGCCACGTCCAATCCGCCTATCTCCACTACCATCAGCGATGTCAGCAGCCTGCGTGCCGTATCGAAATCGCGCTTGCTGTCAAACCCCTGCAGGACCTCCGTCAGAATCAAATCGCCGGTCGCCAAAGGCTCGTGGCCAAGCAACCCGTCGAGCTTGTCGGTCTGCGGCGTGACAGTCCCATTGAAGTAATCCACCCCACGCTGGAGTCGACCAGAATCAACTGTCGCTCCTCATCGCGTTCAGGCCGCCCCTCCAGTGCAATTTCCCGCGAAATCGTCGGATTTCCGACTCCAGATTACAGACACGTGGATGCCATCCCAGGAACGGCCCTACGGGGATACTCCGGCGCATGGTACTGACTTTGCCCTGATCACGTTCATTCCCGGAGAAGATGGTCGCCGATCGATCCTGGAAGTGGGGGGACTTAG
>DATJYW010000292.1:0-42081 GCA_035499435.1 Candidatus Acidiferrales bacterium
GGCGGGATCTTCGCCGGGGATGACGATGGAAGCGGCGTCCATGCCGTGTTTGAGGGCATTCATGCTCGAAGCGGCTTTGCCTTCGGGCGTGCGCGGGCCGGTGGATTTGAGCGCGTTGGCGCGGTTGGCGGCGATCTGAGCGGCTGTGGCCATGGGGAATCTCCTTGGACAGGCTGAAGCCTGTCCTACACCGACCGTAGCAGGGGGGTTTGAGCGCGAGGCGTGGCGGGAACGGCAAGTTGTTGAGGGGGAAGAGAAGAAAAAGTGCGGGCGACCGTGAACGAAAAGCGGCCGGCCTGCCTCAGCGGGATTTGCCCGATCCGCGCCACTCCGGTTATGATGCGGCAGGAGATCTGTAGCGTGGACCTGCTGTATCTGGAAGATCTGTACGTCGGCCGAAAATTCACTTCGGGGAGCCATGTGATGGAAGCGGCGCGGATCAAGGAATTCGCTGCCGAATTCGATCCCCAGCCATTCCACCTCGACGATCGTGCCGCGCGCATGAGTCCCTTTGGCGGATTGGTGGCGAGCGGCTGGCATACAGCGGCGGTAGCCATGCGGCTTCTGGTCGATGGCGATCTGCGAATCGCCAACGGCCTCGTCGGCCTGGGTGGCGACATTGCCTGGCCGCGGCCCACACGTCCTGGTGACGTATTGCGGGTCGAGAGCGAAATTGTCGAAATCACGCCGTCCCGTTCCAAGCCGCGGGGATTGGTTACGGTTCGCAGCACCATGGTCAATCAAAACGGCGAAGCGGTTTACGTGTTGACGGCCAGGCTTCTCGTGCCGCGGCGGTCCACGCACGGAGCGGCCGGCGCTGCTTGAGAGATCTCCAGATTCCCATGACCTTCCGGCATTTGCAGGCCGCCATTCTCGATTGGGCCGGAACCGCCGTCGATTTCGGCAGCCTCGCTCCGGTAGCCGCCCTGCAGCGGGTCTTCGAAGCAAACCGCGTACCGGTCACCGCCGAAGAAGTGCGCGAGCACATGGGCACCCTCAAGAAGGACCAGATCCGTTCCATCTGTGGCGCGCCTCGAGTTGCCGGCGCCTGGACGGCGCTCCACGGACACGCGCCCGCCGAGTCCGATGTCGAGCGCCTTTTCGCGGAATTTCTGCCGCAGCAATCCGGAATCCTGGCGGACTTCAGCGCTCCGATTCCGGGCGTGCCGGAAACCGTGGCCGCGTGGCGGGCCGCCGGGCTGCGCATCGGTTCCACGACCGGCTACACCCGCGCGCTGCTGGATATCGTATTGCCGGCCGCGGCCGCCCGAGGCTACGCGCCCGATGCCAGCGTCACTCCCGACGAAGTCGGCGGCGGACGTCCCAAGCCTTTCATGTGCTACCGCAACGCCATTCTGCTCGGCGTGTATCCGCTGTGGCATTGCGTGAAGATCGGCGATACCCCTTCGGACATCGGCGAAGGACGGAACGCCGGCATGTGGACCATCGGAATCACCGCCACGGGCAACGAAGTGGGACTCTCCCTGGCGGAATGGGATGCATTGCCTGCCGCCGAACAGTGCCGGCGCGAACAGGAAGCTGCCGGCCGTCTGGCCGGTGCGGGGGCACACTTCGTCGCGCCTTCTGTGGCTGCTTGCGGCGGCATTCTCGAGGAGATCGATCGCCGGCTCGCCGCCGGCGCCCAACCATAGTCGTATGCCGTCTCCGAAAAAACTGCTTTTCACCCCCGGACCGCTCACCACCAGCGACACCGTGAAAGCCGCCATGCTGCGCGACGCGGGCTCGCGCGACAGCGATTTTCTCGCCATCGTGCGGTCGATACGCGGGCGGCTCCTGGCCATTGGCGGCGCCGCGCCCGGCGGCGATTACGAGTGCGTGCTGATGCAGGGCAGCGGCACCTTCGCCATCGAATCCGTGATCTCGTCCGCGATCCCGCGCGATGGGCGCCTGCTGGTGGCCGTGAACGGAGCCTATGGACGCCGCATCGCCCAGATGGCACGCATCCACGGCATCGAAGTGGAGACCCTGGACGTACCCGAGAACCGCAAAGTCACGGCAGGCGATGTGGCCGCGCGTCTCGCCGCCTCCAGGTTCACACACGCCGCGCTGATCCACTGCGAGACAACCACCGGCATCGTCAACCCGATCGAGGAGATCGGCAGGGCGGTGGCGGGCGCCGGCGCCGGATTCATCGTGGACGCGATGAGCAGCTTCGGCGCGATTCCGGTCTCTCTGGAGGCCGTCCATGCCGATTTCCTGGTCTCCTCCGCCAACAAATGCATTGAGGGTGTACCGGGTTTCGGTTTCATCCTGGCGCGCCGCGAAGCCCTGTTGGCCGCGAAGGGCGGCGCCCGGACCCTGAGCCTCGACCTGCACGCGCAGTGGGCCGGGCTGGAAGCCGATGGTCAGTTCCGCTTCACTCCCCCCACTCACGTTCTACTGGCGTTTCATCAGGCGCTCGATGAGCTCGAGGCCGAAGGCGGCGTCGCGGGACGCGCGGCGCGCTATCGCCGCAACTACGAGATGCTCGCCCGCGGAATGGAGGCGCTGGGCTTCGAGCCCTACCTCGCACCCGAAGATCGCGGCTACATCATCACGACCTACCGCTATCCCGCCGGGAACTTTCGTTTCGAAGAGTTTTATTCCCGTCTGAGCCGGCTCGGGTTCATCATCTATCCCGGCAAGCTCAGCCAGGAACCGTGCTTCCGTATCGGCACCATCGGCCGCCTCGACGTGGGGGATATCCAGGCTCTACTGGACGCCATCGGCAACGTGATGGGCCAAATCGGAAAGCCCAGCCTCAATGGGCCGCCGGAGGCTTCCCGGCCGGTTTGAAGTGGCGAATGGCGAAAAGCAGCGGGATGGTTGCCAGGGTAATCCACGCCAGGACGCGGAAGCAGTCCATGAAAGCCAGCAGGCTCACTTGATGTTGGAGTTGTTGGAAGATTCCGCCTTGCGCGGCGACCGCGGCATCCGGGCCCGTGAAGCCCTTGCCGACCAGGTAATCCGCGAGAGCATGCGCACGCGCGGCGAACTGTTGGGAAGTCGCCGCAATTGAGGAGCCGACGTTCGCCTGGTGTACTTGCCGGCGGCGCTCCGCGACGGTCGTGATCAGCGCGATGCCGAAGCTGCCGCCCCAGTTGCGGAAGAAGTTGGTGAGGCTGGACGCACGATTGTTCTGGTCCGGCCGCAATTGGGAGTACGCGATGATGTTCGCGGACACGAAGAAGAATCCGTATCCCAAGCCCTGAAAGGCCCTCCCCAGCACGTAGTGGCGGTAATCCGTTGCGGGCGTGAAGGTGCTGTAGTGCCACATCGCTGCTCCGACTACCGCGAAGCTGAACATCACGAGAATCCGCGGGTGGACGATTTTGCGCTGAATCAGTTGTGCTCCGACAGGCGCCAGCACTGTGATGACCAGCGCCCCCGGACCCAGCACGAGCCCGGCATCGATGGCACGATAGCCGTAGAGCGATTGCAGGAGCTGCGGAATCAACGTAGTGCTGCCAAACAGCCCGACCCCGAAAACGAAGAACAACACATTCGCTATGGCGAAGTTCCGGCTGGCGAGCAATCGGAAGTCGATCACCGGTTCCTTCGCCCGCATTTCCCAAATCACCGTCGCGAGCCAGCCGGATAGCGCCAACGCCAGCATCCAGCAGATGAAGCTGCTGCCGAACCAATCTTCGATCTGCCCGCGGTCGAGCGCGATTTCGAGCGTGGCGGAAGCAATGGCGATCAGACCGATTCCCACGCCGTCGACGGACAGTTTGCCTCGCTGTCTCACGGCCGCCCTCTCGGCATCGAACGCCGGAGGATCCTGAACCAGCCTGCTGGTCAGAAACAGCGCCAGAATCCCAATGGGAATGTTGATGAAGAAGATCCAGCGCCAACTGTAGTTGTCGGTGATCCAGCCTCCCAGAACGGGGCCGATCGCCGGCGCCGTGACAATGACGATGGTGTACAGTGCGAAGGCCGACGCCCGTTTGGCCGCGGGGAATGTATCGACCAGGATCGCCTGGGCCACCGGCGCCAGTCCGCCGCCGGCGATGCCCTGCATCACGCGGCCCGAGAGCATGATCCCCAGGGTGGGCGCGAGACCGCAAAACAGCGACGTGAGAGTGAAAAGGGCCACGCAGCCGAGATAGTAATTCTTTCGGCCGAAGACCCGGCTGAGCCACGCTGACAGGGGCAACACGACCGCGTTGGCAACAAGGTATGTCGTCAATATCCAGGTCACTTCGTCGTAACTGCGTCCCAAGCCGCCTCCGATATAAGGCAGCGCGACGTTGGCGATCGAAGTATCCAGCAGCTCCATAAAGGTTGCGAGCGTAACGGTCAAGGCTATCAGCCACGGATTCACAACCGGTCGATCGGCGGTCATATTGCCTCCTCGGAAGCTACGCTCAGCGGACCTTCACCCGCGGCTCCACGGACATTCCGGGCCGCAAGAGGTGTTGCGGATCCTCGTTCGGGTTGACGCGAATTCGGACCGGGAACCGCTGCACGACTTTGACGTAGTTTCCGGTCGCATTCTCGGGCGGGAAGAGGCTGAAAAGAGGTCCGGCGGCGCCGGGCATGTTCTCGATGTACCCGTTGAAGTCGCGGTCCAGCGTGTCGACGTGAATGCGAACCGGTTCGCCGGCTTTCATTCCCTTCAGTTGCGTCTCTTTGAAGTTGGCGGTGATCCAGACGTCATCCAGAGGAACAAGGATCATCAGGGCCTGGCCGGGTTGAATCCGATGGCCGAGTTCCACTGTCTTGCGCCCTACGACGCCGCTCACGGGAGCGTAGATCTTCGTATAACCGAGGTTCAGCCGCGCGGTGCGCACTACCGCCGCGGCTTGCTCCTGGTGGCCGTTGGCGGTCTGCGTTTTCGCCTTGGCATCGGCAAGCTGCTGCGGGGCCGTCCGCGCCGCTTCGACTTCAGCTTCGCGTTGAGCGACCAGGCTATGCGCCTGCGCGATCTTCTGCCGGCTCGACTGGATGGCAGCCAGGTCGGCTTCGACGGCTTGCGCGGCGGAAACGGACTCCGTCTGGCGGGCGTCGTACTCGGAGCGCGAGATTTCGTGCTTTTCGACGAGCGCCTGATAGCGGACGCGATCGCGCTCGGCGCGCTCAGACGTGGCTCGGTCCTGCTGCAACCGGTGCTGAGCCGCTGCCAGATTCGCTTCCGCCTCGTTAACGGCCGAGGTGGCTTGCTGTGCGGCCGCCTCGGAAGCGCGCAGGCGGTTGAAGGCGCTCGCGTCGACAATGGGCACCGTGACCCGCGCGGAAACAGCCTCGGCCTTTCGCGTGTCGAGGTCTGCCTTAGCGTGGTCGAGCTCGGCTTCATAGTCGCGCGGGTCCAGTTCGACCAGGAGCGTTCCGGCTTGCACGAACTGATTGTTCTCCGCCTTGGGATTGACGTAGACTACGGTGCCGCTGATGCGGGAGCTGACTGAATCGAAATGGCCGTCCACCTGGGCGTCATCGGTGGTCTCGAATGCCAACGATTGGAGCCAGAATACGGCGCCGCCGGCCGCGATGCCCAGCATGGCAAATAGTGCCAGCCACCGAGAAAGCCTCCGCTTGGGTTTCGCGGGGGCGCCGTGGGTTGCCGGCTTGGTCTCCACCAGCTTGGGCTTGGGCGAGTCGTCCAGAGCGGTCTGTTCGAGTTCCAGTTCTTCGGTCATGTTATTTTCCTCCCAGCAACTGAGGCAGCCTGGTCTCGGCGGCGCCCATGGCACGCGCCAGAGAGATGGTTGCCACGTTGAGCGAATACAAACTTTGGATGTAATTCTCGTTGGCCGCGGCGACGGCCTCCTGCGCCTGGACCACCTCCAGGTAGTTGGTGACGCCGCTGACATAGCGGTCCCGCGATTGCACGAGAGCGCGCCCGGCGAGCCCGCGATTCTTCTCCGCGACGTGGACGCTCGAACTCGAGGCACTCACGTCCAGCCAGGCCACTCGCACGTCGTAGGCGATTCGTCCGCGTAAGTCCGCATATTCCGAGCGCCGCCGTTCCAGGTCTGCCTGGGCCTGACCGATATCGGCACTGATCCGCCCGCCGGTGTACAGGGGCACCGAGATGGTGCCCGCGACTTCATAAACCTGGTTGAAGTTGCCGATGTTTCTTCCACCGCCGCCGTAATTCGCGTTCAACGAGAGAACCGGCAGGCGTTGGGCCTTCTCGGCGCGCAGCGTGGACTCCGCGGCATGCACGGCGGCTTCCGCACTGGCCAGGTCCGCCCGTCCGCTGAGCGCGTCGGCCGTGGCGCCTTGGAGCGTCATCTGTGCGAGGCCGGCCGGAAGCGGCTTGTCCGTAAGCTCGAACTGCTGGTCGATGGCGAGGCCGGCAATGCGCGCAAATGTCAGCTTGTCGATTTCCAACTGATTCGTGACATTGGTGAGGCGCTGTTCGGCGGACTGGCGTTCGACCTGGGCGCGCAGCGATTCGATCTCGGGCGATACTTCCGACTTCACCCGATTCGCCGTCAGTTGATCGAACTCCCGGGCCGCGGCGACCTGCGCCTTGGCCGTTTCCACGCGCGCCGCGCTGGCGGCCACCTGAAAGTATGCGGTGCCGACCGCGAGGACTATGATGTCGCGCGCATCCTTAAGACTGAGTGCCGACGCCCGCTCGTCCTCTTTGCGCGCCTGGTACCGCTGCCGGAGTTCCCGGTCGAACAGCCGCTGCGAAACGGCGACCCGCGCATCCTGATACCCAAATCCGCCGCTGGTGGTGGGCAGCGCCGGAAGTCCCGGGATCGGAGGAAGCTTCAGCCCGATTTCCTGGTAGCTGATATTCTCGAAGGCCTGCGTGGCTGTGGCCGAGATTTGCGGCAGCAGCGCCGATAACGCCCGCAGCCGTTCAGCACGGACATCGCTCGCGGCATGTTCCGACTCAACCAGGCCCAGGTTGTAGCGCAACCCATGCGCGATGGCGTCTTGCAAGGAGAGCCTGAGTATGGTTCCCGTGGATTTGGCAGGCACGCTCCCCAGGTACGGATTCTGGCGCTGTGTGGCCTGAGCGCTTGGGGTAGTCGTTCCCTCAGCCGGGCTGATTGGTTTCGGAGTAGCGATCGAGTAGCCGGCAGCGTTGGATGATCCGCTTTGCGCAGACGCCCCCAGGGCGCCCGCAGCGAGTAATGCTATCGAAATAATTGGTTGCTTCGTCGCCATTTTCGTCCGGCCCTTTCGATCGGTTTCACGCACTGTTGTGCATCGCGAGCGCCATTCGGGATCCGCTGAAAGAGAAGCTGTTAGTCGAAAAGGCGGTGCCGCCGCCTCAGCAAAATGCCGACACATCGGCATCGCTCTTCGGGCGAGGGCGGATGCCGATGCGGCATCGCCAAATGAGAGTTTGCTGACGCCTCGTCATTTTGCCGGGCACGCAGCGCCGCGCCCGCCCGTCACTTGTTTCGCTTCAACGGATTATGAATGGCGTCCGCGGTGCACCTGCGGACGTTGAAAGGAAGGACCGAACATATGAACACGCAATCAATGGGACTCGCGGTAGTCACCGGCGCCTCCTCAGGCATCGGGGCGGTTTACGCCGACCGGCTCGCGCGCCGTGGATACGACTTGCTTCTGGTCGCCCGAAACACCAGGCGCATGGACAAGCTGGCGGCGAGACTTGCCGCGGAGACGGGCCGCAAGATCGAAGTCACCACCGCCGATCTGACCAATCGCAGCGATGTTACCAGGCTGGAGCAGATCCTTCGCGAGGACCCCCGAGTCACCCTGCTGGTGAACAACGCGGGTCTGGGCGCTACTGCGCCGTTAGTGAACTCAGACGTCGCAGACATGAGCCGGATGATCGCGCTCAACGTGGAGGCGTTGACACGGCTGACATACGCAGTAGTGCCCGCGTTGGTGAAGCGCGGCGCCGGGGCGATCGTCAATATCGGTTCCGTCGTCGCGGTTGCCCCCGAGCGTCTCAATGGCGTGTACGGCGGCACGAAAGCCTATGTGCTCGCTTTCAGCCAGTCGTTGCGGCATGAGCTGGCCAATACAGGAGTCCAGGTTCAGGTCGTGCTGCCAGGGGCGACAAGGACGAATTTCTGGGACGCCGCCGGCAGACCGGTCGAAGATCTGCCGCAGGAGATCGTGATGAGCGCCGAGGATATGGTGGATGCGGCTCTCGCGGGGCTCGATCAAGGCGAGTTCGTGACCATCCCCGCGCTTCCGGAT
Organism: Candidatus Acidiferrales bacterium; assembly: GCA_035499435.1. Classification (GTDB taxonomy): domain Bacteria; phylum Acidobacteriota; class Terriglobia; order Bryobacterales; family Bryobacteraceae; genus Solibacter. Next base: position 8,137 of record DATJYW010000292.1, read on the forward strand.
GCGGGGCAGTGGGAATCCTATGAGGCCGCGCGCCAGGCTTTGATGCCTAACCTGTCTCGCGCGGAACCGGCCGGCAGGTATGGCGTGGTTCGGGCCGCGGGTTGAGACCATGCTGAAGATCGAGAAACAGTCCGACGGATGCGTCACGCGGCTGCTGCTTAGCGGCCGCATTCAGTCGGATCGCATCGCCTGTATTCGATCGGCAATGAACGACGGCTGCGCGCGCCAAATCCTGGACCTGAGCGAGGTCACCGTGGTGGATGTCGAGGTGGTTCACTTCCTGAGTGGCTGCGAAAAGGAGGGCATTGAATTGGCGGAATGCCCACGCTACGTGCGCGAGTGGATTCTTCGCGAACGTGCCGAGGCAGAGCAGACGGTATAATTCGGCAAGGCCGGAAGCGGCGCGCTCGGAGGCTGGCCGGCTCGCCGGATTTACCTATGGGTACGAGTGAAGGACAAAGCCGGACTGCGGTGGAGCTTCGTGCTTTCATCGATGGGATTCCAGCGCTTGCCTGGTCCGCGCTGCCGGATGGCTCGCTGGAGTTCTTCAATCAACCATTCTGCGATTACACCGGCCTCTCGTCAGATCGGTTGTATGGCTCGCAGTGGAAATCGGCCGTCCATCCGGAAGACACCCAACCGCTCGAGACCTGGTGGGAGCACCTCACGCAATCCGGGGAGGCCGGCACGACCGAAATCCGCCTCCGCCGCTCAAACGGAGAGTACCGCTGGTTCCAGATCGCGGCCGCGCCGGTCCACGACGACCAGGGCAACCTCGTCTGCTGGTACGGGATCGATACCGACATTCACGATCGCAGGTGCGCGGAACAAAAGGTCCGGCAAGATGAGGGGGACCTGCGCACGATCACCGATGCCATCCGCCAGTCCATCGTGGTCCTGGCGCCGGATGGCACGACCCTCTATGCCAACCGGGTGGCACTGGAACGGACGGGGCTGACTGTCGGCGAGGTAAACGATAGAGGCTTTTTTACGCGGGCGTTTCATCCTGACGATGTAGACCGGGCAGGCGAAGAGCGTAGGGTGGGGCTGTTGGAGGGGCTTCCATTCGAGCTGGAAATGCGCATCCTCTTCAAGGGCGGGCAGTATCGCTGGCAGCTCATTCAATACGACCCGCTGAAAGACGAACGCGGCCGGATCATCCGCTGGTACGTTACGGCAACCGACATCGACGACCAGAAGAGGACGGAGGAGCGGCTCCGCAACGAGAACCTCGTTCTGCGAGAGGAAATCGATCGCTCCTCGATGTTCGAGGAAATTGTCGGCTCCTCGCGACCCATGCGCCAGGTGGTGAAGGAAGTGGAAAAAGTGGCGCCATCGGATTCGACAGTCCTCATCCTGGGCGAAACCGGAACCGGTAAGGAACTCATTGCGCGTGCACTGCACCGCAGGTCGAAGCGCGCCACCCGGGCGTTCGTACGGGTCAACTGCGCGGCGATTCCGCAGTCGCTGATTGCTTCCGAGCTTTTCGGGCACGAGAAGGGGGCCTTCACCGGAGCACTGCAACGGCGTGTGGGGAGATTTGAAGCCGCCGATGGCGGCACGATCTTCCTGGACGAAATCGGGGAACTCCCCATGGAAACGCAAATCTCCCTGCTGCGAGTGCTCCAGGAGCGCGAATTCGAGCGGGTGGGGAGCAATCATCCAATCCAGGTGGACGTCAGGCTGATCGCGGCAACCAATCGGGACCTGCCGTCCGCCGCGGCACAAGGAACTTTCCGCCAGGATCTTTTCTATCGGCTGAATGTTTTTCCGATTTCGGTTCCACCGCTGCGCGAGCGGGCGGAAGACATTCCGCTGCTTGTGGAATACTTCGTCGCGCGATTCGCCAAGGGTCTGGGCAAGAACATCCGCAAGATCGGCGCGGACACGCTGGAGCAGCTAAGAGCCTATTCCTGGCCGGGAAATATCCGCGAATTGCAGAACGTCGTCGAGCGCGCAGTCGTGCTCTGCGAAGGCGACACGTTCGAAGTGGATGCGAGCTGGCTGAAACGCGATGCGGGCGGCCCTGCGCGGCCGCACCAGGGCCTCGCCACGCTGGCAGATCGTGAAGTCGAAATGATCGAAGCGGCTCTCGCCGAAAGCCATGGGCGGATATCCGGACCTTCCGGCGCGGCGGCGAAGCTCGGCATTCCCCGTCAGACGCTCGAATCGAAGATCAGGCGGCTGGGCCTCGATAAGTACGGGCAAAAGCGTCCGCCCGCCAAATAGCCTCACGCGCGCCGCCTCCTGCTCATTTTTCGTCATTTTGCCGAACCTGCGGCACGATTCCGGTGTTCACTTGGTTTCCTTTCGGCGGTTTCCGGATGGAGCGCCGGCTGCACATTAGCTTGCGACAGTGTTCAACGAAAAGGAGAACGACAATGTCACGAGCAGAACTCCACTTCCATCAGACAACCACGTCGACGCCCGAGCAGTATATCGCCGGGCTTACCGACTTCGGGCCAGGCCGTTCGAAGCTGTTTGGCAACAGCGCTGACGAGTACCTGAAGGTGCATCACCTCGGCCGTGCGGAGGCCGATGTCACCGAAGGCTCGGGCGGCATCTGGGAGCGGCTGCACTACGAGCGATAAGGTCGAGGCCGTCACCTCCAACGAAGGCAGCGGGTGAGTTCGGGCTTCGCACTCAACACTCTATTGCGCAGTTTGTCTGCTCTCGTTCCTTCCCGAACCGCTCTTCTACGAGAACCAGTATATTGCTGCTTTCCTGCGTTGTCCGGATTTCGACCCCGATCGCAAAATGCAGTGTGTCGTTGAGCGAATTTCGGAAGAAATCTCGTTCCGCAAGAGGAGAGCCTGACCATGGGAGCTGAGGCCCTTGGCGCAGGTGCGATTTTTGCTGGCGCCGCAACCACCGAAGCCGAGGCTGGCGCCACCATTCGGCCCGGCAGGCTGGCTTATTGCCGGCGCCGCCATCGTGGCTACCGGAATAGGTGTCGGCATCTGGGCTGCCGTCCACATTCGGTAAAGGATGAACTGGACAAGGTAGGGCCGCTGAAAGGGCTGACGCCCGACGAGATCGCGAAAAAGTTGGCGGAACAGGGGTTTAGTTTCGCCCATACCGGGAGATAACGGCGGTGACATCTACATAAAAAACCTTCCAGATGGCAGATCTGTTCGCATTCGTGTGGATCCCGAGGTTATAAGGAACTCCGGCGTGTGCGGCTCAACGGCAACCTGCGCGGTAGCGGGACAGCATACGACAATCTCGCACATGCACTCGAATCCAAGCTCGCCAAATCCTGACGCCTTTCCCGCGAGGGCGCCGCGGGTGCCCTTCGTTTCGCGCAGTGTACACTGACTAGATCACCACCGGACGGATCTCTCCTCAGTGGGAACCACTGCGACAAGTTCTCGCCGTTGCCGCTTTGCCGTGACTTACAGCTCGCGCAGGCTTTGATCGGGCCTTCGATCCAGACCTCAGGACGTGAGGCTCGCCCGACTTCGAATATAAGCACGTACAATCACTGCCAATCTGCCTTACCTCCGCTCTGATTCGTCAGGACGATCGCACCGCAGACCACAAGACTTCGGTAAGCGCGCCCAGAATAATGGAGCCAAAAGTAAGCGAAGAGCAAGAACGTTTGTCGTCGCTGCAATTGTCAGCCCCCCGATATTCACCTTTGATCAATGAGACAAGGGGCTTATCCGATGAAGATTTCCGGTACGTCATCAGTTTCCAGTAGCGGATATGAATGACGCTTCAGTCAGTATCACGAATTGACTCCAGTGCCCCGCCGGAAGCAACCACACAGGGGATAAGAATCAGGACTTCGCGCGCCCAGTTTTCTGTTCGATTGCGCGAAGAGAGAAGGTGTTGCGAGCGGCTCGGGCGGCGGTTCCAGGCATTTGGCAGGCCCACGACAGGCCCACGCCCCTGCTTTTCCTCTGTGCCAAAACTGTGTCCGAACCCGATCCGTTCCGTCCGACGAACTTGCTCGTTAAGCGAAAGCAGATTCCCCGGATTGTAGTAACCACTAGGAATTCGCGAAAGCCGATAGACCGCCAGGAACCGATTTCGCTCCCTTGGGCGCATCCGAGCCCCTTCCAACGAGTCTTTTATTCTCCACACTTCTATGTGGGGAATCTGCTTTTCGCTCAAAGCTAACCCCAGCGACTCCAATGCACAGAGTTTTGACACGGTTTTGACACGGTCGAACCCCGATGAGCATGATCGTCAAACCCGTGAGGTTGCGGTAGCGCGACACGTCCGTGCGGGACTTGCGAATTTTCTGGGGTAGCGGAGTGTTCGTACGTTGCGCCGTCGCTATGAAGAACTGTTCGGTTACGGACCCAAAAGACTCGAACGCATACTTCGGTTCCAGCGTTTTTTGACATCGGTACGGTCTGCGCCCTTTTTTGAGACAGCCTGGAGTTTTGACACCTACCGCGACAACAGTCCATATTTACTTGATCGCGCCCTCCGCGGTCAGCCATCGGATGATTTGGCCTTCGGCCGAACTTTCACACACGACGTTGTCACCGTCAGCGGTGACGTACGCATCCACTACGTCACCGGAGGAAGCGGCCCGGCGCTCGTGTTGCTGCACGGGTTTCCGCAGCGCTGGCGGGAGTGGCGTTTGATCATGCCGCGGCTCGCCGACGCGGGCTACACCGTGCTTGCTCCGGATCTGCGCGGTTTCGGCGCTCGACTGTTCGCTGAAGATCTGACGGGCGCCGTAGCCGAACGTAGCGGTCATTGGATTCCAGAAGAACGCCCTGCATGGCTGGCCGATCAAATTATCCAGTTTCTTGGGCAAAAGACTTCGAGCGAAGCGGCGCGCTATCAACTGTCACATCAGTCATGACAACACCGATCTTGATATTTGTCGCGACATTCGCGCTCATGTTCTACATTCTGGGCGCCACCTTCATGGAAGGCTTTGTAAACTACCGTACCTGGCGTCTGATTGGCGCCGCTGAATTTCCGGCTTTCCACCGCAGCGTTGGTCGGAAGGTAGTGCCATTCGTGGCCTTGCCCGTTATCTTTAGCCTGTTGACGAATGTCGTCCTATTGCGATACCGCCCTGGCGGGATTCCGACGTGGTGCTTATTGTGCACTTTGATGCTAACCCTCTTCGCCATGGGAATTTCGATCGCGTTCCAGATCCCAATCCAGCTCGATCTCGACCGCAAGGGTTTGTCACAGCCGCGCATCAGCCGACTCATCTCGGTCGAATGGCTGCGGGCAGCCGCTCACATCGCTAATGCCGCCCTCTTTCTCTGGATGATGACCGTCTATATGAAGGGAGCACGATAAATCCAGCAGGAGAAGTAGCGGTGAACGTACTGATCTTCGGAGCGACGGGTGGAACTGGTCGTGAACTGGTGAAACAAGCTGAGAGGCTCGGCCACGAGGTCACCGCCTTTGTTCGGGATCCTACCAAACTCGAGAATACTTCAGAAAATTGCAGGGTCTATAAGGGCAACGTCGCGGATCGAGCATCAGTAGAACGAGCAACGGCCTCGCAGGACGCTGCCATCTCGGCCCTTGGATCGGGAACGCTCCGAAGAAGGAGCGAGGAACTCGCCTTGGGAAAACACAATATTCTCGTGGCGCTTGAGTACTCATGCGTGAAGCGGTTTATCTACTTATCCGCCGATACCGTGCCCGAAGCTCGCAGGGATCTCAATCCGCTGAGACGGCTAATAATTTCGACTCTTCTCCGCAATACCGCTGCTGATCACGAACTCGACGAGGCGGTGGTCAGACAGAGCCGCCTGGAATGGATCATCGTCCGGCCGCCACTGCTCACGAATTCCCCGCACACGGGTCGCTATCGATTCGGCGAGGGCGTCGAACCGAAGTCCCTGTTTCCGAAGATCTCGCGGGCGGATCTTGCGGACTTCATGCTCAAACAATTGGCTGATGACACTTTCGTGCGAAGAGCTCCCACTGTTATGTATTAGCGGCAGCCGGTCGCTGGAGTCCGGGACGAATGCCGTTCGCGAACTGGGACACGAAATCGGAGGGCACCGCCGTTCGCCGGGTGCGCCCTTCGAGGTCTTTTTCGAAGGTGAGTTCTTTGGGCGCAAGTCGGGAAACATCTGTGCGGGCGCTTGAATCCGGTGTGGTATTTCGTTCTCCCCGTGCCTTCATCCGCAATACTCGACAACGCATCGTTGTTGAAAGGTCCTGAGGGTCAGCCGACCCCAACCCCATGCAGTTCCTCACGCGCGATTTGGGTCCAACTCGATTCGTTGGGACGGTCCCCCCCGGCTGAAGAGTGGAAGAACTCTCGTTGAGCAACTGCATCGTGGGCCGACAGGAGATCTTTCGGGCCACCTGCAGCCCGCGTCTATCCGCAGCGAACGGCTTGTATCTCCGAAGCGGACAGGCGGAAGAAAGAGAGTAGGCCACTCTCCCCACTATTAGGATACCGCGCACCCGGGGGCTTGCGGCAAGACCGGGGTGATGCCGCATAATCGCCTGCGTAAGCCAGAACCTCCGCCCGGGATCTCGGGCGAGACGCGATCAGAGAAACACAAAGGAGCGATTGTATGGATTGCTACGTGTCGGATTTCCAGGAGGTCGACCAAACGCAACTCGCGGCAGTTGGCGGCAAGGGCGCGCATCTGGGGGAGCTCTCGCGGATCGACGGGCTCCGCGTGCCACCCGGCTTTTGCGTGAAGACGAACGCCTTCCAGCGGATCATGGCGGAAGCGCCGTCGATCGACGATCCACTCAATGAACTGTCGCGCCTGAAGCCGGACGACCGGGAGAAGATCCGCGGTATCACTGCGGAGATTCGCCGGACCCTCGAAGGGATCGCCATCCCCGACGATCTAGCGGCTGCGATTACCCGCCCCCTCGCCCGGCTTGGCGGACAAGCCGCCTACGCCGTCCGGTCCAGTGCGACGGCGGAGGACTTGCCGACGGCCTCCTTCGCTGGTCAGCAGGACACGTACCTGAACGTCGTCGGACCGGCGGCGATTCTCCAGCACGTCAGCCGGTGCTGGGCCTCGCTCTTCACCGAACGGGCTGTAACTTACCGCCTGCGAAACGGCTTGGACCACTCGAAGGTCCACATGGCCGTGGTCGTGCAGCTGATGGTTTTCCCGCAGGCGTCCGGCGTCCTTTTCACAGCCGATCCCGTTACCGGCAACCGGAAAGTGGCCTCCGTGGAAGCCGGCTTCGGCCTCGGCGAGGCCCTAGTCTCCGGGTTGGTGAACGCGGACGTCTATAAGGTGCGGGAAGACGAGGTCATCGCCAGGTTGATTGCCGCCAAACCGCTTGCCGTCCACGCCTCAGCGGCAGGCGGAACGCAAGAACAGGCGATCGAACCGGAGCGGCAGGAGCAGCGGGTGCTGACCGATGCGCAGGTCTTGCGGCTCGCCCAGCTGGGTCGGAGGATCGAAGCGCACTTCGGCTGCCCCCAGGACATCGAATGGTGCCTGGCTGCCGATGAGTTTCAGTTCGTCCAGAGCCGGCCCATCACTACGCTTTTCCCCATCCCCGTGGCCGGTGACGCAGAGAACCATGTCTACGTCTCCGTCGGTCATCAGCAGATGATGACCGACGCCATGAAGCCCCTGGGGCTTTCGCTGTTTCAGTTGACCGCAGGCCGACCCATGTACGAGGCCGGCGGCAGACTGTTCGTCGACGTGACCCGCGGCCTGGCTTCGCCGGCGAGCCGTGCAGGCCTCCTGCAAGTCCTGGGGAAGGGCGATCCGCTGATCGGGGACGCGCTCGAGACGATCCTCGAACGCGGTGGCTTCATCCCCTCGCTCGCAGATGAGGGGCCCGCCACTACGCCTTCCGCCGGCGCGCCGGCCGCGATCGAGACCGATCCGGCGATCGTCACCGAGCTGATCGGGCGCTCCCAGGCATCCATCGCCGCCTTGAAGCGCGACATTCAGACGAAGTCCGGACCGGCGTTGCTCGACTTCATCCTGGCGGACATTCGGGAGCTGAGGCGGATCCTGTTCGATCCGCAGAGCCATCAGGTGTTCATGACAGCGATGGAGGCCACCTGGTGGCTCAACGAGCACCTGCAGGCGTGGCTGGGAGAGAAGAACGCGGCCGACACGCTCACACAGTCCGTCCCAAACAACGTGACGTCGGAGATGGGGCTGTCGCTTCTGGACGTCGCAGACGTGATCCGCCCGCATCCGGAGGTGGTGGCTTTTCTGCAGCGCGTCAACGACGACCGCTTCCTGGACGAGCTGCCCAGGCTCGCGGGCGGGCAGGCAGCGCGAGACGCCATCCGAGCGTGGCTCGACAAGTACGGCATGCGCTGCGCCGGTGAGATCGACATCACCAGGCCGCGTTGGGCCGAACGCCCCTCTACGCTGGTACCGCTGATCCTTGGCAACATCAGGAACTTCGAGCCGGGCGCCGGCAAGGAGCGCTTCGAGCAAGGGCGGCACGAGGCATGCGTCAAGGAACAGGAACTGCTGGAGCGCCTGCAGGCCCTGCCGGACGGCGAACGGAAGGCCGAAGAGGTCAAGCAGATGATCGACCGCGTCCGAACCTTTATCGGGTACCGTGAGTATCCGAAGTACGGCATAGTCAGCCGCTATTTCGTTTACAAACAGGCCTTGTTGGAAGAAGCCGCGCGCCTCGTCGAAGCCCACTTGATTCGTACCAAGGAAGACATTTTCTATCTCACGCTCCAGGAGCTCCACGATGTCGCGCGCACGAACCAGGCGGATCACCAACTCATCCGCCGGCGCAAGGAGGCGTTCCTGTCATATCAGAAGCTCACACCGCCGCGGGTGCTCACGTCGGATGGTGAGGCCGTCGCCGGTGGGTACCGGCGCGATGATTTGCCGGCCGGCGCCCTGGTCGGATTGCCGGTTTCCGCAGGCACCGTCGAGGGGCGGGCCCGCGTCATCCTAGACATGGCGGAGGCCAATCTCGAACCGGGCGACATCCTGGTCACCGCCTACACGGACCCCAGTTGGACGCCTCTCTTTGTCGCGATCAAGGGCCTGGTGACGGAGGTGGGCGGCCTGATGACCCACGGAGCGGTGATCGCACGGGAGTACGGATTGCCGGCCGTCGTAGGAGCGGAGCATGCCACCCAGCTGATCCGCGATGGGCAGCGGATCCGCGTGCACGGAACGGACGGTTACGTCGAAATCCTGCCTTAGCCGAGCGGGACGATCAGCGGGCCCGCCCGCATTCAAGGACGATATCGCGAAAGAGTTTCGCGCCCGGGTCTGCGTCCGTTCGCTGGTGCCAGACCATCACCGTGTTCATGCGCGGAAGTGGAAACGTCGCACGAACCTGCTTCAACGGCAGAAGACGAACACACAGGCCGGCCATGCGGCTGGGGAGGGCCGCGACGCATTCCGTCTCGGCAGCGGCCATGGCAGCAATGATGAAATAGGGAACCGTAAGAACTACGCGCCTCCGGACGTGCGCGCGCTCCCACGCTCGCTGGGCCACGCGGTGGCCCGTCCCGGGCTGGCCGAGTACCACGTGGACATCGACATGCGGTAATTCGTTAAACAATTCCCGCGTCATTCGTGTGCCGACGCGCGGATGGTCTCGCCGGACGATCAGCGCCGCGCGCTCCTCGAACAGAGCGGCAGACCGCATACCGGACTGCACAGCCTGCTCCGGTGAGAACGCCACGTCAATGTCACCGCTCGCCAATCCATCGCTGGCGGCCAAGTAGTCCGTACTGACCACACGCAGTGTCGCTCGGGGCATGCGTACCGCAACGGCGTGGGCAATACGCGGCACCTCGGATGCCTGATAGTTATCCGACAGGGCAATCGTGAAGGTGCGCGTCGTTTCCGTCGCGATGAACCCGCGGCGGTCGATCGCGAGCGCCAAACGATCGGTGGCTTCGCGAAGGAGCGGCGCCAGTTCCTCCGCGCGAGGCGTCGGAACTATGCCTCGGCCGTGGCGTACCACCAGCGGATCGTCCATCAGCCGCCGTAGCCGTGCCAGCGCATTGCTGACGGCGGACTGAGTGACGTTGAGCCGCGCAGCCGCGCCCGTCGCGCTGCGTTCCTCGAGCACCGCATGCAGTACCAGGAACAGATTCAGGTCAATCGACGATAGATTCACAGCCATGATGATTATCATCATGAACTATGAGTGGACTAAATACCAGGCCGACCTTATCGTAGAAGTATGAAACAGGCATCACAGGCAATCATCATCGGCGGAGGAATCGGCGGGCCTGCCCTTTCGCTCTTCCTGCGCCGCGCCGGGATCAAGTCGCGGATCTTCGAAGCGTATCCGGAGCCCACGACTGTGGGTGGGGGATTCCAGATTGCACCAAATGGAATGCGAGTACTCGACGCTCTCGGCTTGGCGGACCGGGTCTGCGCGGCCGGTGTAAGATCGAGTACCTTTGTGTTCCGCAATAAACATGGCAAGGTCATTTCTCAAATCGACCTCTCCGCATCGGGGTACGGCGTCACTCTCAAGCGCGCCGCGCTTCAACAGATTCTGCTGGACGAGATCGGCCAGCACGATGTGCCGATCAAATACGGCAAGCGCCTTTGCGGCCTCGAAGATGAAGGCGACACAGTTGTGGCCCGCTTCGAGGACGGCAGCGTCGAGCGAGGCGACATTTTGCTGGCCGTCGACGGCGTGCATTCTCGCGCCCGCGCGCTGATTTTGCCGGATTATTCGTCTGCAAGGTACACCGGATTTCTCGGAATCGGCGGTTTCGCCGAAGCGGGAAGCGTGGCGCCAGCCGATCCGCGGGACGCTCATCGCCTCAGTTTTAGCGTCGGCTCTCGCTTCCAATTTGGCTACGCGATGCTTTCCGGAGCGCCGGTCCGCTGGGGTTGGTGGACGCACCTGCCGCAAGAGCGGGAAGTGACCCGGCTGGAATTACAAGCCATTCCAGACGACGTTATGCGCGATCGCGCCCTCGCAGCCTTCAAGGGCTGGCACCCCCCGGTCGAAGCGCTGGTGTCAAACACGGCGAAGATCGTACGGACGGCGATCTACGATGTTCCGTCGCTCCCCAGGTGGTACGTATGCCGTGTGATGCTGCTGGGAGACGCGGCGCACGCGATGAGCCCTGCCGGCGGACAGGGTGCATCGCTGGCACTGGAAGACGCAATGTTGGTCGGCCAGTTTCTGGCGGATCGAAGCATGACGGTGACGGAGGCATTTGCCAAAGCAGAATCGGTGCAGCGGCTACGCGCCGAGCGCATCGTCAAACAGGCGGCTGAGAACGACCGTCGCCAGGTGAATGAACTGGGGCCGTTCGGCCAATGGATGAGGGACCGGATGTTTCCGTTGTTCACACCCGTGATTGCCCGCGAACTCCGGCGTCAGTACACCGCCCTCGAACATATCTGGGCCCGGGCGGCATAGTCGCCGCCGGGTTAAGTTGACGCGAAAATGGCGATGGGGTGTCGTGAGGAGGTGCAGTTTAGCCGAGAATTCGCCGCGGCTTCAATTGCGAGTGGTTGATCTTGGAAACGCCCCACCCAATTGCCCACCCACGAACGTACTCTTGGTGCTTAAATTGACATCCTGCACGAAAATATTTGCTCTGTATTCAAGGAGATAGCGAGACGCTCCTGATTCGGGTCAAACGGATCAAGTAAGTGCCAACTTCGAGCATTTCAGTTTAGAGAATCCGACACGAATCTGGCCAGCGTTGATCGCGGCGGCGATGCACGAAAAGGGCAAGGAAGCGGCAACGCATTAGAAATATGTTGTATTGGCGCAATGCGGCCGTGTATAAGCCCCTGAAGTCGCGAGCTCTTTTCGATATTCCGACTCATGTTGGTGCGACCGACCCTCTGGTGTTGCCCAGGGACTTGGAAGATTCGCCGAAAATGCGCAGCAGCAGCAAATTTACGGCGTATCGCCCTGTACTGCGGCAGGTTGCGAGATCCGCGGGGGATTCCCGTTGTGGCACACTCCAGTTTGAAGTAATGCGAGCCTGACTACTTGTTTGCAGGTCTTAGTACCAAAAGTACGTTCGTGGGCGGGCAGTTGGGTGGGTCGTTCTAAAGCGCTCGGGCAGTTCGACCAAGCAAGCTAACATCGCGGCGCTTGAACGTTGGCACACTCATCCTCTGAAGGGCAGAACGGCCGTTTGCTGGCCGCATCAACCCGCTGCCGTTCGGGCCGTCGCTTACACTAAAGGTGATCGATGCCCGCCATGAAAGTGCTCATATCAGGCGCGGGAATCGCGGGGCCCACGCTCGCATATTGGCTGGCGCGCTACGGCTTTGAACCCACGATTGTCGAAAAAGCACCCCGGTTGCGTACCGGCGGCTACATCATCGACTTCTGGGGCGCGGGTTTCGAGATTGCGGAGCGGATGGAGCTGCTCCCCGAGATCAGCCGCAAGGGTTACACGATCCAGGAGCTCAGAGTCGTCGATTCGTCCGGCAGAAAAGTAGCGGGCTTTCCTACCAAAGCAATTTCTGAGGTTATGGGAGGGCGCTTTATCAGCCTTCCACGAGGAGACCTGGCAGCAACAATCTTCTGCAAGATTGAACCTACCATCGACACGATTTTTGGCGACAGCGTGTCCCGGATTGAGCAAGATGAGAAGGGAGTTCGCGTCACGTTCGAGCGCGGAGCAGAGCGAGAATTTGACCTCGTTATAGGAGCCGACGGCCTGCACTCACGTGTTCGTGAAATCGTTTTCGGCGCCGAACAGCGGTTCGAGGAATACCTGGGCTACATGGTCGCGGGCTTCCAGAGCGATGGGTATCGGCCCAGAGATGAATTGGTGTACTTGATGTTCACAGAACTCGGCCAGCAAGTAATGCGATTTTCGATGCGCGAAGACCGTACCATGTTCTTGTTCACTTTTGCCGATTGCGAGCCCTGTGGCGCATCCGCCAACGATCTTGAGTCACAAAAAGCCTTGTTGCGGGCGCGCTTCGGAAAGAGCGGATGGGAGTGCCCGCAGATTCTCGACCAACTCGACAACACATGTGACCTCTATTTCGACCGTGTTAGCCAGATTCGGATGGATGCGGAGCCGGGATTGTGGACGCGAGGGCGAGTGACGCTGCTCGGCGATGCGGCTTCCTGCGTCTCGCTGCTGGCCGGACAGGGTTCAGCGCTAGCAATGGTAGCTGCTTATATCCTGGCTGGTGAACTGCATCGCGCTGATGGCGATTATGCAAAGGCGTTCACCAACTACCAGGCACTCTTTGCGCCCCTCGTCCGGCAGAAGCAAGAAGCGGCATTGCGGTTCCGCGTTCTGTTTGGGCCAAAATCCAAAGCGGCCATGTTCATCCGCAACCAAGTGATGAATCTAGTGAGATTCCCTTGGATTGCCAGGGCCGCGTTCAGCCGCGATCTGGTGGACAAGATCACGCTGCCCGAATACTGAGGATCTCGTCCATAACGGCGACAAGAGATCTCGTTGCCTGCTATTTCAATCTGACCGGTTTTGAACGATGCGGTGCCGCTCGATGTGGCGCCGCTCAAGGCATAAACTGAGACTCTTACGGGTCGGTCCCGAACGCATATTTATCGAGGATCTCTCCAAGTAACGCAGACTGGTCAGCCCGAGTCCCTAGCATTTCGGCGACTTCCACCACCTCGCAATGGTCGAACAACGCGGATGCCGTTCGAGCCGGGTCATGACGCGAGCGGTAGTAGTACACGCCGAAACCAGGAAAACCTTTCACCGAAGCAACTGAACCGGTCATGATGATCGATCCGCCATCGTTGAAAAGCGGCAACGCCTTCTGAACCGTAAACAGCGTTCCGCGCGCAATCAGGCTGAAGGTCGTATCCAAGTGATGCTCGGTAATCTCGCCCAGTTTGGCGGCTTCGCCCTTGCCAGCGCTCGCGAACAGGACGTCAATCTTGCCCTTTTGGCTCTTGACCGTATCGAACAGGCGGTCGAGGTCGTCGAGATTGGCCGCGTCGCCGCGCACGCCGGTCACGTTCCGGCCAATCAGCTTGACGGCCTCATCGAGCGCCTCCTGCCTCCGGCCCGTGATGAAAACGTAGGCACCTTCTTCAACGAACCGCTTGGCGCTCGCCAGCGCCAAGCCGCTCGATCCACCTGTGATGACTGCAACCTTACCCTCAAGCTTTCCCATAACTGCTCCCTTCGGTTCTGCTGCAGAATTCCCTACAGAAGAGTAGATTTCTTTGACTGTGGACGAGAACTGCTCGCGAGTCCTAAGATTCTGTCTATTCGTCCAAAAAAGGGAGCCTACGCTGGACCCGATAACAGACATCTTCAGAACGATGCACGTAACCGCTTTCGGTCAGCACAGGCTGGAAGCCACCATACAGTTCAAGAGTCGAATCGTTGGCGGCCTATTGGTGGCCGGCCTGGCCTGCTTCGGCCAACTCCCGAAACCTTCAAGAGTCGGCTTACTGACGCCGGACGAGTACCGTAAAGCGGGCCTGGACAAGTTGACGGGGCAGGAAATTCAATCGCTCGATTCAGCCCTAATCAGGGTTTTTGTCGCCCTTGGAGTCGCAGGAAGATCCGACACCCTTGCCCCTGGCACCACAAGCGCTTCGGATTCGGAATTCTTCGACTCCCGCGGCGCGGCAGTCGCATATTTCGATGATGACGAAACGTTGTACCTTTGGTCTGGCGAACCGGTTGCGTATAGAGACGAAGATAGTCTGTATGGTTTCAACGGCAGTTACGTCGGATGGCTCCACGAGGGCGCCGTTTACGATCATGACGGAAACATTGTCGCGGCAGTGGCCGGCCGGTTTAGAGGATCGGTTCAGGTTGCACCGCTGAAGTCTCTGAAGGAACTAAAGCCGTTGAAGGGCTTAAAGAGCTAAAGCCGTTAAAGCCACTGTTCGGCATTAGCTGGTCCCGTACTCCGGCGCGGTCATTCTTTCTCCAGGGCGTCAGGTGACCACGGGTATACCCTTCCAGCGAAGCTGGCGCGCGCGGGGCGTCGCCGATCAGCCCTTCCGATTCCCGCTTGTGCGTCTGGCTATGCTCTCCACCATCCGTCGATCTTCGGCGGGCATCCGTTCCACGTACTGATTGATGGAGTCATCCACGATTTGCCATGCGGGGCGGCTCTCCACCGTGGCAGCGGCATTCAACCGGGCGCGTGTGTGCGGCCGAATCGTGATGCCGAGTCGAGGGTAGTCCGCTATACGCTCCGGCTCCCCGTCTTTTCCGAGTCCAGACGGCGGCCGTCCCATCCGTTTCTTGGGCTTCGATTCCATACTTGATTGCATACAACATTCTGCAATAATTCCAGTAAAAACTCCTTGATTGTATTCAGTAATAAACTAACAATGGAGACATGAAGGCAATCGGCTACGCGAGAGTGAGCACGGAAAAGCAGGCGGACTTCGGCGTTTCCCTGGAAGCGCAAGCGGAGAAGGTTCGGGCGATGGCCGTTGTCCAGAGCGCGGAGCCGGTAGACGTGATCGTTGATGCGGGCGAATCCGCCTGCGCTCGGGGAAAGCGTCCATGGGCATGGCCCTGCGCTTAGCTGATCTTCGGCAGTTCGTAGCCCGCGCGGCGGCGCCGCGAGAGCAATTGATTACCCTCCTCATCGCCGGCAAAACGTTCCTTTTGCGGGTCCCACTTCAAACTCCGGCCAAGCTCGCGCGCCATGTTCACCAGGTGGCAGACGGTGGTCGAACGGTGCGCGATCTCGACGTCCGCGTTCGGTTTGCGGCGGGTGCGCACGCATTCGAAGAAGTTGCGCAGGTGGAAGGCGTTTTCCCCTGGCCCCTCCTTGATGACTTCGGGCGCGCTTTTCTTCAGCTCCGGACGGTCGGTGAGGAAGTCGCCGCGCAGAATCTGGATCCGCCCGTTGGTGCCCTGGAAGATCGCGCCCAGTTGCTGGTGATCGTTGATGATAGGCTGCTCCAGGCTGACGATGGTCCCCTGGGCGTAGCGCATGGTTACCTTGCACTTCGGACCAGGCTCTTCGGGGATGATCTCCACCGGCCCGGTCAGCGATGTGCCCAGCGCCGCCTGTACCTGGTCCAATGAGTGCGTGCCCCAACCCGATACGCCCCAGGATTGCCCTCCGCCGTCGTAGTCCCACCATTTCGCCCAACCGCGGTGCAGTTCGGTGTGATAGGGCCGCAACTCCGTCTGGTTGCACCACTGGTCCCAATCGAGCTCGTCCGGTATCTTCTGCGCGGGTCTTGTCGTCCAGCGCTCCGCCCCGATGAAGTTGCAGACGATAACCTTTTCAATGCGGCCGATCTTGCCGCTGGCCACCAGGCCGCTGGCATAGATGTTGATCGGCATCGAGCGTTGCTGGGTGCCGGCCTGCAGCACGCGGCGGTAGTTGCGGACGGCATCTGTGAGCGCGCGCCCTTCCTCCACCGTCAGGCACACGGGCTTTTCGGCATACACGTCCAGTCCCGCCTGCAACGCGTGGATCGCGATGCCGACGCGCGCGTGGGTAGTGGTTTCGACGAACACCGCGTCAAGTCTTTCCTTCTCCAACATGCGGCGGTAGTCGCCGTACCTGCCCCACTTCTCGCCATCGGGATGCAGTTTGGCGGCGCGAGCCGTTTGCGGCAGGAAACAATCCGCAAGCGCGACGATGCGCGCATCACCGAAGTCCTCATGCTGAATCAGGTACTGAGCGCGGCCGCCTGTGCCAATCAATCCAACCCGGATCCGGTCGTTGGCGCCGAGCACCGTCTGCGCAGCCACGTACGGAAACGCGCACGCCGCCGCCGTCCTCAAGAAATCGCGCCTTTGCATGACAATCTCCCTACTGAAGCGGCCGCAGGCGGATGGCCCGCACGCGGACTTCCATGTTCTCGAACTCCTTCCCCGAGTGGACCTGGACTCCGATATGTCCCGCCGCGCGGAACGTGCCGTCGTTGATCCGCACCACCTCTTTGCCGTTCAGGGCGATCACGATCAAATCGCCGGAAACCCGGATGCGCATCCGGTTCCAGTCGTCGTTGTGCACCGTCGACGGGTCCGAATTGCGCGCGAGGAACGCCTTGCCCATGCAATAGAGCGATCCTGACAGCGCATCGGGGTACGATTTCGGCTCGTCCAGAATATCGGCCTGGTAGGCGGACTGGGAGTCGACGTAGCGGAACCAGATACCGCTGTTGCCGGGGAAACGCATCTTCCACTCGGCTTCGAGCTCGAAATCGGCCCACTTGTCTTCGGTGAGTAGCTCGCCGGCGCCGCCGCCCGGCCCTTGCCGCCCCGTGATGGCGCCATCTTCGACGCTCCACGCTGCCTTGCCCTCGGACCGCCAGTGGTTCAGCGTCTGGCCATCGAAGAGTGGAATCCAGGGCAGTCCCTGAGCCAGGCACGCGCCGCAGAAAAGCAGGGGCAGCAGATATCTCATTTCAATCTTCTCCCCGGTGGTTTCTTCGTCGTCTTCCGCGGCTTGCTTCGCGCGCCCGGTTTGGCCGATGCCGTCGCTTTCTTGGCAGGTGCCGAAACTCTCGAAAGATCCAGGCTGACCAGTCTCCAGTGCCAGAATGGCAGCAACGAGCCTTCACTGGCTTTCTCTCCACACATAGCACTCACCCCGCCATCAGGCTGCGTACTCTTTGGCGTTCGCCGGCATGGAAAGCAGTACTTTATCCGGCGGCAACGCCGACTTCAGCATTTCGATTTCGTTCTCCGCGGAAGCCAGCGGCAGCTTGACCTGGCCGCCGCGGGCTGCCGAGCGGCAACAGGCCATCATGATTTCGAAGCCCTCCCAGGCGCTCCCGAAATTGCACGGATGGACCTGCTGTTCATCATCCAGCCAGTCCGCAATCTGCTGGATGTACGGCGGCATGTCGAGGTCGTAGTTCATGCATCCGCCGCCGGAGCAGGTGACTTGCCGGCTGACCACCCGCCAGCCCCCGCCGGTAAGCACTTCGGCGAAGCCTTCGGATCCCTGCGCGCCAATGCGGCACTTGCGCCACCAGTAATCCACCTCGGGCACATCCGGAGCGCCCGCTCCGCACTCGACCACGCCGCGCACTCCGTTGGCAAACTGGATGAATCCGGAGATGTAGTCGGGCGAAGGGTGCGCGTCAGCGAGTTTCCCCCGTCCCGCTGCCTGTGCCATCACCCATTCCGCTCGAGCCTCGTCGTTGTACCAGCGCATGTAATCCACCAGGTGTGACATCATGTGCATCATCCACCCGGTGGAGGTTCCATATACGGTGTGGATGTGTCCCAGCACTCCACTGCGCACGATCTCTTTCACCTTCTGATAGTGGGCTCCATAGCGGTGCTGATGGCTCACTACCGCTTTGACGCCTCCGCTTTCGAGCATTTCGCGGATCCGCATTCCTTCCGCGCTGGTCAGTGCGATGGGCTTCTCCATCGCCACCAGCCGCGCGCCGCAATCGATTGCGGCGCGCACCATCTCGGTACGAACGTCTGGCAGCGTACAAAAGCAAAACACGTCGGGCCGAAGCGTCATGGCGATCTGCCGTGCGTCGGTCGATTTCGCGGCTACGTCCAGCTTCTCTACGGCTGCCGATAGCCGGGCCTGGTCGATATCACAGACGCCAACCAGATCGAATTGGCTGTTGGCCTGGAAAGCAGCTGCGTGGTGCATGCCACGCTTGCCCATCCCTACCACCAATACGCGGTACCGGTCGCTCATAAAGCCCCCACATTCCGATCCCATTCGAGGACCTTGCCGATCACATAGTCCACTTCTTCGGCGGTCAGTTCGGGGAACATCGGCAGAGAGATGCAGCAGGCGGCGTTTCGGTCCGTGTTGGGGATCGGCTCGGGAATTCGCGCCGGCTTGCCCCACGGATATCCTTCCTGCTGGTGGATGGCGATCGGGTAGTGGCACTTGGCATCGATGCCGTTTTCATTCAGAAAGGCCAGCAGCGAATCGCGATGCTCCGGCTTCCCGGTCTCGACAACATACAAATGGTAGACGTGATAATAGCCGGGCATCTCGTAAGGAAGCGTGAGCGACGCGGCATCCTTCAGGCATGCGGAATAGCGGCTGGACCACTTGCGCCGCAGCGCGTTCCATTCGTCGATGTGCTTCAGTTTGGCGCTCAAGACAGCAGCCTGCAGATCGTCGAGACGGCTGTTATAGCCGGGACTGTGACACGACCTCTTGTCCGACCCGTGGTTCCGAAGTTTGCGGACCACGCGGTCCACGTTCTCGTTGTTGGTGACCACGGCTCCGCCGTCGCCGAAACACCCCAGATTCTTTTGGATGATGAAGCTGGTGCAGACTGCGTCGCTCCACTCTCCGATGCGGAACCCGTCGCCCCGGGCCCCGACGCCTTGCGCATTGTCTTCGATTACCAGAAGCTTGTGCCGGCCGGCGATTGTGCGGATGGCCTTCATGTCCGCGCACTGGCCATAAAGGTGCACCGGAACCAGTGCCTTGGTTTTGGGCGTAATCGCCGCCTCTATTTTCGACGGGTCAATGCAGTTGGTCCGAGGGTCGGAATCGACGAACACCGCGGTCGCCCCCGCGATCCAGATCGCTTCCGCCGTCGCGAAGAACGTGTTCGCCGTGGTGATGCACTCATCGCCCGGGCCGATGCCCAACGCCTGAAAGGCAAGCCATAAGGCGTCCGTCCCATTGCCGACGCCACAGGCATATTTCATGCCGTGATAATCGGCGAATTCCTTCTCGAACCGCTTGAGCGCCGGTCCCATTACATACTGCCCCGACTCCAGCACTTCGCGAATGTTGGAATCGATTTCAGCCTGAATGTTGTGATATTGCCGGACGTGACCATAAAAAGAAACGTTCATCCTGATGCTCCCTATTTCGATTTGCGGTCGTCTCGAATCCTGTTCGCCAGGTTTTCATCCCCCGAGATCCTCGGGTTCCGATTAATTCGAGTTGCGGGTATTATACACCGGACTACAGAGACTACGGCGCTCGTGCCGTCGCGGCCTTCAGATCCTGAACTTGCTCTTTCAAGTTCCTGAAACTGCGGAAGGGCCCGAAGTCCAACTCGCGACCACCACGAGGAGGCTCCCGGCCTCAACAGCGTCCGTCCAGGCTACCGGTTGCGAGCCGGTCCGCCTGCGGGCGTTTCTCGTTCGTCGAAGGCCATCAGGCCGAGTGTCGCGAGCACCTCGTTGGTCGAAGTCTCTATATCCTGTTCCCCCTGTCTGAACCAGAAGTGAAACACTGCATCGAGAATGGCGAGGGTCAGATCCGTCAGAACGCCTGGAGGCAGACGGCGAAAGGCTCTGCCCCGCGAGGCGAATGCCGCCTCGACACGTTTCCGCAACTCCGGCGCTCGCGAATTCAGTGCTTCCTTGGCGGCGGGATATCTCGCTACGATCTGCATCACTCTACGCGTGTGGGAACGCGCCGTGCACTGTTGCGCTACCTGAAGTACGGCGCGGTGGACAACATCCGAAACCGAACTTCCGGGGGGGCAAGCTCGTACCGCTTCGCTGAGAAACGTGCCGTAGTCCATGATTCCAGAAGCCATCAAGTCGCTCTTCGACGAGAAGTAGCGGAAGAACGAACGTCTCGAAACCCCAGCTCTGTCCGCGATTTCGTCGACCGTTGTCTCGTCGTATCCTTTCTCAGCGAAGAGGTCGGTTGCCGCATCCCAGATGGCGGATTTGACCAACAGGTGTTTGCGCTCCTGAAGGGAGAGCGGAGCGCCTGCAGAAAGAGATGGGGACTCTGAAGGCCTTCCGGACATTGCACGTCGCACGGAGGACAGTGTAGCACTCTCGCGCAGTAAAGTACACTATAATGTTGACATTGGCACTGTGGTGTCACTATACTCTAGATCATTGGCCGTCGCGCCATTCAACAGAGAAAGGCAAACAATGAACAAGTCTCTACGCCATGTCCTGGCCATCCTTTTAGCGGCGATTCCCGCGGTTGCTGCCGATTCCGTCAGCGGCAAGTGGCAGATCCACCAGAGCATTGTCGGCAACGAAAGCGACCTGTCCTGCACCCTCACGCAGACCGGCGACGACCTGTCAGGCACCTGCGACAGCCCTACTGGCGCTGTCAAGATCAGCGGGAAAGTGTCTGAGACGAAAGTGACCTGGACCTTCCAGTCCGAGTACAACGGCTCTCCCCTTACGATGAAGTACTCCGGAACGATGGCATCGCCCACAAAGATGACTGGGATCGTGAGCGTCGATCCGTACAACGTCGAAGGCGAGTTCACGGCTACTGCGGCCAAGTAGGCTGCCTCCGAAGGCCCTTGCGGAGCAGAGTGACGAAACAAACGGGCAGACGATGATACCTCTAAGCCGGGCCGTGGGCGCGCTTTCGATCGTGCTAACGATGGCTCCCGCCGCCAGCGGACAACCGGTTTCGCTGTCCCCGGCAACGCTGCCGCGCATCGGCGCCGTCGATGAACGGTTCCAGTCGTTCAACACCGAGATGCTGGAAGTGACGGGCGGCCGCTTCTGGAAGCCGTACAAAGACTACGCCGCAGGCGCAAAGGCTGCGCCGATGAGTTCGGATCTGTACGAAGACAGGCCGCCGGCCGATCTCGGCCAAGCACGCCTGCGAAAGCTGGCCGCGGCTCTCGGTCCCTTCTACCTGCGGGTCAGCGGAACCTGGGCCAACAGCACGTACTTCCAGGACACGGATGCTGCCGCTCCCGCGACTCCGCCCCAGGGCTTCAACGCAGTGCTCACGCGACAGCAGTGGAAGGGCGTGGTCGATTTCGCGCGCGCGGTGAAGGCGGAACTGATGATCTCGGTCGCGATTAGCGACGGCACGCGCGATAACAGGGGTGTGTGGACGCCGGAGCAGGCGCGGGCACTATTCGCTTACACGAAGTCGATCGGGGGCAGGATTGCCGCTGTCGAGTTCATGAATGAGCCGGACGTGGCGAACCACGGCGCAGCGCCGAAGGGGTATGATGCGGCCGCTTACGCTCGGGATATTGCCGTCTTCCGTCGTTTCCTGAAGCAAACGGCGCCGGATGCCCTGTTCGCAGGTCCGGGTTCGGTCATGGAAGGAGGCAAGGTCACGATCCCGATTCAGCCGGGGCTGGTCACCGAGAAGCTGCTGCAGGCGACCGGACCGGTATACGATGTCTTCTCCTACCACCTTTATGCCGCCCTCTCCCAGCGCTGCGGCGGCGCGATGCCCGGACTCGGAACCACAAGCGCCGCAGCGCTCTCCGATGACTGGCTGTCCCGCCCCGAAACGATCAACGCGTACTACGCCGGACTGCGCGACCGGTTCGAGCACGGGAAGCCGGTTTGGGTGACCGAAACGGCGGAGACCGGTTGCGGCGGCGATCCATGGTCCTCGACGTACGTGGATACATTTCGCTATCTGAATCAGCACGGACGGCTGGCACAGAAGGGGGTGCAGATCATCGCTCACAACACTCTCTCGGCCAGCGATTACGCCCTGCTGGACGAAAGGACGCTCGAACCTCGTCCGAACTACTGGGCCGCGCTCCTTTGGCGGCAGTTCATGGGGCCAATCGTGCTCAGCCCTGGTCCAGCGGCCGAAGGCGGCTTGTACCTCTACTCGCAGTGCATGCCGGAACGCCGCGGAGGGGTGACGGTGCTGGCGATCAATGCGGGTCCGGCGGCCCGGGCGTTGACGATTCCGCTGTCCGGAGAGCGCTTCACTCTGACCGCCAGGGAACTCGAGAGTCAAGAGGTCGAACTCAACGGACACCTGCTGAAGACCGGCGCGGACGGTTCGCTCCCCTCCATCCATGGGACCAAGTTCGGGGCGGGAAGCCTGGACCTGCCGGCGACGAGCAGCACCTTTCTGACGCTTCCGCAGGCGGGCAACAAGGCCTGCCAATGAGAATTCGGCTCGCCTCCATTCCATATCTCAGTGCGTCCACCGAACCGGGCGCAACGCCTTGACCGCGGGCAATGGGCACGGCCTGTTGAAATTCGGATACGCTTGACCTATATTGGCCTCGGGCAAGTATGTGCCGGAGGAAGTCTCGTATTCCACGATTGATGCGGGATCTGCCGGCGGGATTGGACTTGCCGTACCAAGAGTGTATAAAAGATAAAAGGACCGTTTTAGATTTAACTGCGTTTGGGAAAGCGAGGTGGCCGTGGAGGAAGCGAGCCAGATAGTCGGAATCGCGAAGGAATCCGCCCCAGGAGAGCAGCGCGTAGCTATGGCGCCGGGCGCGATGTCCCTACTGAAAAAAACCGGCGTCCAACTTGTTGTGGAGACCGGGGCGGGCGAGCTTGCCGGACACCCGGATGCCGAGTACAGCGAGAAAGGCGCGAGGATCGCAGGCCGCCAGGAGGTCTTTCGGGAGGCTCACGTCTTGCTTCAGGTGCGCAGTCCCGGCGCCAACCCGGATAACGGCGACGAGGACTTGCGGCTGATGCAGCGAGGACAACTGGTCATCGGATTCGGAGAGCCATTGACATCTCCCAATACCGCCATGATTCTGGCCGAACGCGGCGTAAACTTCCTGGCGATGGAACTGATTCCGAGAATCACGCGCGCCCAGAGCATGGACGCTCTGTCGTCCATGGCGACAATTGCAGGGTATAAGGCGACGTTGATTGCAGCCAATACGCTGCCACGCCTTTTTCCCATGCTGATGACTGCTGCCGGAACGATCCCGCCGGCGCGAGTCCTCGTGATGGGCGCCGGCGTCGCCGGACTTCAGGCAATTGCCACGGCGCGCAGGTTGGGCGCGTTGGTGAGCGGCTACGACATACGCGCGGCCGTCAAAGAACAGGTGGAGAGCCTGGGCGCGCGGTTTGTCGAGTTGGAGTTGGACGACGGAACCGCCGAGGATAAGGGCGGCTATGCCAAAGATATGGGGCAGGAGTTTTACCGGCGCCAGCAGCAACTTCTGGCCGGGGTATTGGCCCAGCAAAACGTCGTAATCACAACGGCGGCTGTACCCGGCAAGAAGGCGCCGGTCCTGATCACGCGCGACATGGTCAGCCGCATGGCGCCCGGATCGGTGATCGTGGATATTGCCGCGGAACGAGGCGGCAACTGCGAGTTGACGCGCCCGGGGGAAGCGGTCAACGCAGGCGGCGTCCATATTCTCGGACCCGTGAACCTGCCATCGACAGTACCTCATCATGCCAGCCAGTTGTACGCGCGCAACATCGCCACACTTCTGAGTTATCTCCTTAAGGACGGCGAACTGAAGCTCGACCGCGAAGACGAGATCGTGCGGGAAACACTGGTGACGTTCAACGGCGAAGTGGTTCATCCGCGGGTGCGGGATCTGATGCCTTTATTTTCCGCGCAAGCCCATTAGGAGCACTGTATGCTTTCCAGTCTTGAAATCGCTCTTTACGTTTTCATGCTCGCGACATTCCTCGGCCTGGAGGTGATTCGTAAGGTCTCTCCGCTGCTGCACACGCCGCTGATGTCGCTCACCAACGCCATCTCGGCCATTTCCGTTGTAGGAGCCATTCTCATCACCTCAGCCCAGGGTGCCACCCCGCTCAGCAAGGTCCTGGGGTTCATCGCGATTACCGCCGCTGTGACGAATATTGTCAGCGGATACCTGATCACCGATCGCATGCTCAAGATGTTCAAGAAGCCGGAGGACAAGAGGTAATGGCGCACCTGGTGAATTACATCTACCTCGTCTCGGCGGCGTTGTTCATCTTGTCGCTCAAATGGATGAATTCGCCGGTGACGGCGCGGCGCGGGGTGTTCGCGGGAGAAATCGGCATGCTGATGGCGATTACCGGCACGCTCCTCGCGCACGAGGTGTTCAACTGGCAATGGATTCTAGCCGCCTTCCTGATCGGAACAGCCGCAGGCATTCCTATTGCCTACCTCATGCCAATGACCGCGGTGCCGCAGCGAACCGCGATGTCACACGCCTGCGGTGCGCTGGCGGCAGCGTTGGTTGGCACGGCGGAATTTTACAGGGAACCGAATCAACCCAAATATGTACTGGTGGCGTTGATCATCGAAACGCTGTTAGGCTTCCTCACATTTACGGGCAGTTTGATGGCTATGGGTAAATTGCAGGAGATTCTGCCACAACGTCCGATTACCTACCGCAACCAGAACCTGACGAACCTGGGGCTCTTCGCGGTTGCCGCAGCGCTCGGGGTCCGGCTGATCCTGGTTCCGACAGATACGTGGATATTCCCGATCTTTGCGGGACTCTCCCTGCTCTTCGGTGTCCTGCTGATCATTCCCATCGGCGGTGCGGACATGCCGACGGTCATCGCGCTGC
This sequence comes from Candidatus Acidiferrales bacterium, assembly GCA_035499435.1. GTDB lineage: Bacteria > Acidobacteriota > Terriglobia > Bryobacterales > Bryobacteraceae > Solibacter. The sequence goes on from DATJYW010000292.1 coordinate 33,166, forward strand.
TGAACTCGTACGCGGGCCTGTCAGCTTGCGCCATGGGCTTCGTCCTGGACAATCGCATGCTAGTCATCGCGGGCGCCCTCGACGGCTCCTCGGGCCTGATCCTCTCCATCATCATGTGCAAGGCCATGAATCGCTCCTTTACGAACGTCCTGTTCGGCGCCTTCGGACAGATACAAATGAAACATGGCGCGGCGGAGCAGCGGCCGGTGCACAGCGCCAGCGCGGAGGAAGCGGCGGCTATTCTGGAGGCCTCCTCCAGTGTGATCATCGTCCCGGGCTACGGCCTGGCGGTAGCGCAGGCGCAACACAAGATCCGGGAGCTATCGGACGCGCTCATGCGGCGGGGTATCGACGTGAAATTCGGGATCCATCCCGTAGCCGGACGAATGCCGGGACACATGAACGTTCTGCTGGCGGAAGCCGATGTCCCTTATGACAGGCTCTGGGGAATGGAAGAGATCAACGCTGAATTCCCGCAGTGCGATGTGGCCTTGGTGATCGGCGCAAACGACGTCACGAATCCCGCCGCAAGGAATGACAAATCGAGCCCGATCTACGGAATGCCCATTCTGGATGTCGACAAGGCACAGACTGTAATGGTGATCAAGCGATCGATGCGGCCGGGGTTCGCGGGAATTGACAACGATCTGTACTATCTGGATAAGACACTGATGTTGTTCGGAGACGCCAAAGCCTTTGTGACGGATATCCTCAAGGAATTGCCGATGGCCGTAGCCGCAGCCAGATAGATGGCCAATTCGAAGCCCGAGAGTTTCGCACAGATTGTAGCATTTACGCACACTGTCAGATAAAAATCGAATTCCATTGTTGAATACTACTTACAGATCTATACTAACCGTGGCAGGAACTTCAATGGAAATCCGTTGCCAGCGGCGGGTGCGGCGGGATTGAGGGGGGTGCGAGATGGCGTCCGTTTGTCCCAGGTGCCACAGAGTCCTGGAAGAAGACGAGGTCTGCTGCGCACAGCTTACCTGTACATTGCGGTGCACCAGTTGTTTCAAGGTCACGATCGGCGTGGCCATTCCATATGGGAGTTGTTTCCTCTGCGGCGGCCAACTGGAGATCATGGCAGACCGCGACGTGGGAGATAGCATGGTGCATCCGCCAATCCACGACGCGATGCAGTTCGAATTGGATTTATTCCATTTTTATCGCCTGGCTGAAGAAAAGGCCACAAAGCCCGAACAGCGCATCGTGCTGGAGTCTCTATCCGAAGGAGCCGGCGCTCATTTGTTCGACCTCAAGGAGAGATATCACGCGCAACCCGGGTGGGAGATGGTGGAGCTTGCATCCAATGAAGACACGCTGCAGTCAGACTGGCCGGTTCGAGGTCTTCGCATAGAAAGCAGCGCAGAAATTGCCGATTTGTACCAGATGGCGCTGACGATGGAGCGTCGTGCGCGAGACCGCTTCTATGAACTGGAGCACGAGTTTCCCCTTGGGCTTGAAAACGAGTTGTGCAAGGAGCTGGCCGCCGAGGAGGACGAGCATATAGCCATGCTGGAGACGGAATTGGCGCTAATCGCGTGAACGATCCGCCAGACGGCATTCGACCCTTTCCTTAGGACTCGACACGGCGTGCCTGGGCGTTCCAACGCAACCGCCGCCCGCTGCGGTACGACTGCATGGCCATCGAAAGCACGATGTTGGTCGCCTGGCTGGCTTCCACCGGCGCATTCGGTTGCTTGCGGCTGGCGATGCACTCAAGGAAGTTGCGGATGTGGCTCAGCGTGGCGAAATTGAAGCTGCCCGGGGACTTCCTCTGCGTGCTCGGCGTCATCTCGAGAGCGTTGCTTTCGGGGTACAACGCGTACGATTCGCGGCCCACATCAAACCTCGCCTTGTTGCCGTGGAACTGCTTGATTTGATCGTTGAACGCGCTATAGCGCATCGCCCGGTACCCCAGGGTGAAGACCGCGAGGTAGTTCTCGGGATACTCGACCGTGATGGTCGCGGTCTCCGGGACCTCGGTTCCGGATAGCTCCGGCCGGTTTCCGGTGCAGGTCACGGCGGCCGGCTGATTCGCATTCATGAACCACTGGATGCAGTCGATAATGTGGGCGGCCTGGCCGACCAGCAAGCCGCCCGAGTAATCCCAGAACCAATACCAATTGAAAAAGCGCACCGGATCGGGAGGACGATTGGGCGCGGTTCCGAGCCATTGCTTCCAATCCAAGTCCCCCGCAAGCTGGCGCTGGTTCAGAGAGGATTGGTTGTTGTACCACGCGGAAGTGACCAGACGGATTTCGCCGATTTGCGTACTCTGCATAATCTTCCTGGCTTCCAGAAACAGCTCGGCGCTGCGGCGTTGCGTCCCCACCTGGACAATCCGGCGCGCGCGCTCCACCGCCTCGATGATCTGGAAGCCCTCGTCGATCTGGTGAGCCAGAGGTTTCTCGACGTACACATCTTTGCCGGCCTCCACAGCGTCGATCACCATGCGCGCGTGCCAGTGATCTGGTGTGGCGACGATCACGGCATCGATGCCCTTCTCATCGAGCAGCCGGCGATAGTCGCGAAAAGGCCTGGCTCCGCTGGATGCCTCGTTCAGGCCAGCCTGGAGATTGGGTTCGTACACATCGCAGACTCCGGCCACCTCCACCCCAAGCTCTTTGAATTGTCCAATCAGGTATCGGCCGCGCCCGCCGGCGCCAATGATCCCGGCGCGGACGCGATCGTTGGCCCCCAGGATCCGCATTTGGGCCGCGGCTGTTGTCATCAGAAAGGTCCGGCGCTCCATCGTCTTACCCCTGGGGGAGATTATCATGATTAGCCGGGATGAGAGAAATGCCGAGAAACATGCGAAAGCATCGCCTGCTGCCCTTGGCAGCCGTGATCTGCCTTCTGTTCCCGCCGGCCGCCGGCGCGCAGAGCCCGCTCCCCGGCACCCAGCCTCTGACGATCGGAGCTGATCCGGCCGCCTCCATGGTGGAAGCGATCCACGCATTTCTGGATCGCGAGACCGAAGCCGCCGGCGCCGGACGCGCGGCTCTATGGGGCAGCGATCCCGCTCCGAACCGGGAGCGGTTCCGGAAAATGATCGGAGCGGTGGATCCGCGCGTCCCCGTAAGCGCCCTGGAACTGGACGCCACCACATCCCGGCCGGCGGAGATCGCCTCGGGTGCGGGATATCGGGTCTATGCCGTCCGCTGGCCGGTTTTCGATGACCTCACGGCGGAGGGGTTGCTGCTCGATCCCGAAACACCGCCGGTGGCCAGAATCGTGGCGGTTCCAGACGCAGACTGGTCCCCCGAGATGCTCACCGGCCTCGCGCCCGGCCTGGAGCCGGCGGCGCAGTTCGCGCGCCGCCTGGCGGAGAACGGATGCCAGGTCGTGGTCCCGGTGCTGATCGATCGGCGGGACACCTGGTCTGGCATTGCCGGCATCAAGATGACCAACCAGCCCCATCGCGAATGGATCTACCGGATGGCTTATGAGGCCGGGCGGCACATCATTGGATACGAAGTGCAGAAGATCCTGGCCGCGGTCGACTGGTTTGCGGCCGAGAATGCGCGGCGTTCCGTCCCGATCGGAGTAGCGGGCTACGGTGAGGGTGGGCTGCTGGCCCTCTATTCGGCGGCGCTCGACACGCGCATCGGCGGGGCCTTGGTCAGCGGTTATGTTCAATCGCGGCAGGAAGTATGGAAGGAGCCGATTTATCGCGATCTCTGGGGTCTGTTGCGTGAATTCGGCGATGCCGAGATCGCCCGCCTGATCGCGCCGCGCAGCCTCGTCGTGGAAGCGGCCCGCATGCCGGCGGTGGCCGGCCCTCCGGCTGCCACGGCGCAGCGCAACGGCGCCGCTCCCGGAGCTATCGTCACGCCGCCCCCAAGCTCCGTACGCGGCGAAGTGGAGCGCGCGCGGCCTTTCTTTGACTCGCTGCACGCATCCGGGCGCCTAAGGTTCATCGGCGGAGACGGAACCGGCACACCCGGCAGGGAGCCAGCTTTGACCGCGCTGCTGGGAGGGTTGAGTCTCCAGGTCCGGAACCGGTCCCCGGGCCCGGCTCCGCACGACCGGCGCCCGGATTTCGATCCCACGCCCCGCCTCCACCGCCAATTCGATCAAATGGCTGCCCACACGCAGGCCGTGATTCGGGCGTCCGAGAGCAGGCGCACGGCGTTCTGGTCCGCGGCGGACTCCTCCTCTCTCGCGGCCTGGAAACAATCGACTCAGCCGATCCGGGACTACATCTGGAGCGAGGTGATCGGCCGGCTTCCCGACCCGAGCGTTCCTGCGAATCCGCGCACGCGGCTCGTCTTCGACCAGCCGAAGTACCGGGGATATGAAGTCATGCTGGATGTGTGGCCGGGAGTGTTCGCTTATGGCATTCTTCTGGTTCCCAAGGACATTCGTCCCGGCGAACGACGGCCGGTGGTGGTTTGTCAGCACGGGCTCGAAGGGCGCCCGCGCGATGCGGCCGATCCGGGGATCGATTCGCCGTATTACCACCGCTTCGCTGTCCGGCTGGCAGAGGAGGGCTTTGTCACTTTCGCGCCCCAGAACCCGTACATCGGAGGGGAGCGATTTCGCCAGATCCAGCGCAAGGCCCACCCGCTCAAGCTGTCGTTGTTCTCGTTTATCCTCGGGCAGCATCAGCGGCTTCTCGAGTGGCTCGGCAGCCTGCCCTTTATCGACCCCTCGAGAATCGGATTCTATGGCCTCTCCTACGGCGGCAAGACCGCGGTACGTGTCCCTCCATTGCTGGATGGCTACGCCCTGTCCATCTGCTCGGCCGACTTTAACGAGTGGGTCTGGAAGAATACCCGCGTCGACGCGCGCTACAGCTACCTGCTCACGCAAGAGTACGACATGCTCGAATACAACTTCGCGAACATCGTAAACTACTCCGACCTGGCGAATCTCATGGCGCCGCGACCCTTCATGGTCGAGCGCGGCCACGAAGACGGCGTCGCTCCGGACGAATGGGTCTCGTACGAGTATGCGAAGGTACGCCGCTTCTACGACAGGATGGGGATTGGGGACCGGACCGACATTGAGTTCTTTCAAGGACCTCACACGATCCACGGGGTGGGAACGTTCGCATTCCTGAGGCGGCATTTGCGTTTAGGGGAGTAGCGCGGCGGTCCAACTCACAGTCGCGAGCCGATGACTACCTTCAGGCGCCCGACGGCGCGTTCGCCGCGCGCGTTCGTGCGGTCGACGGTGACGAGGTAGGTGCCTGCCTTCTTGTAGCTGTGGACGGTGCGCTGATACCCGTCTTTGGCGTGCTTGTCGATATCGCCGTCGGATTTCACCTTAACCTGCGCGCTGCCGTCGCCGAAATCCCAGGTCTCCTCGCCGTCGGTGGTCGCGAAGGAGCGCACCAGGAACGTGATCGGCTCATCCGGCTTCAGATCGATCGTCGGAAAGTAGGCGGGGTGGATCGTGGGCGGAAGCTGTTCGGGGCCCGAGGGCGAGGGCTTGTCATTGACGAGCACGATCGAAAAATCGTAATCGATGCGGCCCGCTGCGTCGGTCACCTTTAACGTCTCGCAGTATTCACCGGGGTGTGAGTAAGTCCGCTTGACGGTTGGCCCCTCGGCCGTGGTGCCGTCCGTGAACGTCCAGTCGTACCGGACGATCCGCCCCTGCGCGCTCCAGGACCGCGTGCCATCGAACACGACCCCCTCGCCGGGCACGACAAGATGATGCGGCCGGGCCAAGGCGATCAACTCGGGTTGATACTCGTTCTGGTATGCCTCCCAAACATATGCGAACGCGTCCTCCGTGCCCCAACGGCCCGACGGCTGAATGACCTTGAGGTCGTAGTGCAGGTGCGCCCAGCCGCCGCTGCCTCCTTCCTTGCCGAGCACGCCCACTTTCTGGCCCATGCGGACACGGGAACCCACTGTCGCGGAGGGCACGATGGTCTGCATATGGTAATACCGGTGGATCCAGCCGCGGTCGTCGAGGATCAGGAAGGCATTGCTTTCGGTCCCCACGGCCGGGTTGCCTTGGAACTTCGGAAGCACTTCTTCCCCACGGCAGATGACGATACCGTCCGCCGCCGCCAGAACATCGACCATGCCCTCGGCCCCGCCCATGTCGAACCCCGCGTGGTAATAGATCTTCCGGCGGCGTCCGGATTCGCCCCCGTCCACGTATGTCGGCTCATTGGTTGCCTGGGTGAGGGTCGCGAAAAGGCGCTGCCGGATGGGATAGACCAGCGTTCCCGGCGCAGCCAGCGGAGAACCGGCGGGCCAAAGGCGAAGCCGCGCGTCCTTCTCCAGGGCCCACGCATCCTGGTCGGTGTTCGCGTTCACGGCGCCGGTGACCGGGCAGTCCATCTGAACGTCTCCCGCGGTGACCGGTAGATGATATTCGCCGCACGAGAGTGTCACGCGGCGGCCGTCGATCTCCACCACGACCTGCGCGCTGCGGACTGCGTCGCGGATCGAATCGTTCGCCGCGGACGCGGCGATGAGCCGCACATTGACGGTCTTGCGGTTTGAGAGCGTCACCTTTTGAGATTCGCCGCGGTTGAGATCCACGTTGCGGCTGAGAATCGCGGGCGCCGCCGCATTACAGCTGCACGCAGAAATAGCGACAAGAGCAAAGGGGCGGAAGCGAAACGGCATTCCGAAATTGTAACGTTCCGCTTGTTACGATGGCACCATGTCAAGGCGACAGAATGTGTCGTTATGCCGAATTGCCGGGCGCGCGCGCCTGCTTCTCGCGTTGGTACTGACCGTGATTGTCGCCGGGGCCGCGGCCGATCCGCTGGCGCATTTCCGGGCGCGGATTTTCGGATGCCGCTCCGCCGACCTCGCCGATTTCGAAAGCTTCGCCGGCCAGGCGAAGAAATCCGGAGCCACCCACATCGTGATCACGGCCGAGGACCTGCCCTGGGCCTACTGGCAAATGGACACGCCCGGCGATCCCTATCCCGCCTGGGCCATGTCCAACGTCGGCCTGCTCAAGGTGGCGCCGCCGGCGGCCCTCAAGCCGTTTCTGCCGGGAGATTATTCGGAGAAGGTGCTCTCCATCCTTCGTGCCCGCTGCGCCGTGCTGCGCCGGCTCGGACTCAAAGCCGCCTTCACTACCTTCGAGCCGCAGATGCTTCCGGAACGCGTGTATGAGGCGCATCCGCTCTGGCGCGGCCCGGAGGTGGAGCACCCGCTGCGGGCCCGCGTGCCGCGCTTCGCTCCATCCATCGACAACCCGGAGGTCCTGGCGCTGTACCGCGAATCCATCCGCGTGCTGCTGACCGAATGCCCGGAAATCGAGATCCTTTCGCTGCACACCAACGATTCCGGCTCCGGCATGAGCTGGAGTCCCGGGCTGTATCAGGGCGCCAACGGCAGCAGTCTCTACCGCGGTCGCAAGATGTACCAGCGCTATCGCGACTTCTTCGCCGCACTCGAGGCCGGCGCGGCGGACGCCCGTCCCGGCCGCCTGGAAATCGATGCCGACTGGGTGCGGGAGCCGTCGCCGGAGCTGATCGCCAACCGCCTCGCAGCGGGTATGGCCGTTGCCAACCTCGAAGGTCCGAATGCCGCGCCGTACAAAGCGGAGACCGGTTTCCTTCTGGATTATTTCTATCCCTTCTACCCCGCTCAGGGAATCCCGCTGGCGGTGCGCTACATCGAGGAACTGGAAAAGGCCGCGCAAAGCGCCGCTCCGCGCCTGTTCTATCTGATCGGCGATCGCTTCAATCGCGACCTCTACTTCCAGATCTACGACGCGTTTCGCGCCAGGCCGGCCCACGATGCCATTAGCCGCCTGCAACTACTGCACACGATTGCCGCGAACAGCGTGGGCGAGCAGAACGCTTCGGCGCTTCTGGATGCCTGGCTGGCGATCGACCGCGTGGAGCGCGATGTCGCCATCGTCAACTACGGCGGCAGCACCTTCTACATCGGTTCCGTGCACCAGCGATGGCTCACCCGGCCTTTCGTGCCGTTTCCCGAGGCACTCTCCTCGCAGGAGACGCAATATTACCGCCGCTACCAGTTTCAGGCGCGCTCGGAAGATCGCGCCCGCGACCTGGGCGATCTTCAAGGCACGCGCCAATATCAGGGCCTCGGCGGCGCGGCACTCACGAACACGCTGTTCCAGCGCATGCAGTCGGAGTTGAGCCGCGCACGCACGAACGTGCAGTTGGTTGCCAAGGCCGCGCCGGTCATGAGCGTTCTCGATACCCGCCTGAAAGTGTTCCAAATCCTGGTGGACAATTGCCGCGACGCGCTGGCCTACCAGTACGCCCTCGATATCGCGAAGGATGGCAGCCTGCGCCGTCCCATTGAATTCCAGGAGGACCTTACGGATATTCCGCAGTGGCTGGAGATCAAAGCCACCGCCCGCCGGGAAATGGACAACGCCATCGTCCTGGCGGAGCTGCTGGAATCGCACAAGGAGCCGCTGCTCGACCTGGCGCCGACGGCCGAAGAGGAGAACATTCGCGTTCTGGGCCCGGATCTGGCGGCCCAGCTCCGCAAACGCGTCAAGATCATGATCGCCCACTGGGAGGACTACGAGCGTCTCTTCGACAAAGAGAAGGCCACTCTTCCCAAGCAGTGAGCCGGCGTGCCGTGAATATTCGTTATCGGCGTGCATGCGCATCCCGATCCGGCTCGCCGAGGCCGCCCTTCTCTTCCTCGCAGCTCCGCTGTTCTTCCAGGTACTCGGCCAGATTCGTCCCCGCTTCCGACAACGCGCCTGAACACTGCCGCGTCGGGCTGCTCGTCCAGCCCGACATCGATCGGCCCGCGATGACAGAACCGTAATTTCGCGCTCATTCCCCGCCGGACGCGCTCACGGCACCGACAACATCACCGGCACCGGCCTCTGCGGGACCCCGTCGTTCACGTTGACGCTCACCAGCACATGGAAGCTCTCCGGAAACGGCGCCGCGGGCCACTTGAGCTGTGCCAGGAACCGATCGTCCGTCGA
>DATJYW010000293.1:0-4257 GCA_035499435.1 Candidatus Acidiferrales bacterium
AGCAGGAAACAATCGGATCTGAATGCGCCGATGGACGAGGGTGTGCCGTCGGTAGTCCTGATCCATCTGGCGAACATTTCTTACAGGCTCGGCCGCACATTGCACTTCGATGCTGCGACTATGACCTGCAAAGGCGACCCCGAAGCTAACCGCATGTTTACGCGGCAATACCGGGCGCCGTTCGTCGTGCCGGAAAAGGTATAGAAGCAGCCCGGCGGTCAGGTGTAGAGGAAGAGCGCATACTCCACGTACCGCTCGCCCGATGCAGCAGCCGTCCACACAGCCATAATAGTCGGGCAACTGGCCGGGCCAGGTTCCCGGCAGCGGGCGCAGGTCCTGCGGAACGAAACAGCTCTTGTCGGCCGCGGCGACCGGTATTGCGCTCCGCCCTACCTGCCGCGCGGAGCCCGGCTCAAGACCCCGGCCGGCTAGCGTGTGCCCCGGCACGCAAGCTCTCCGGGCGCTTCCACTTGCATCAGTTCAGGCCGGCTGGGTGTACACTAAACTCACTTCCGTTACGGGAATTTCACAATAGGGGTTCAACATGAAGACCAACGTCATCGCCTGTCTGCTTCTGTGCCCTTCCCTTCTGTTCCTGACCGTGCCGGCGCCCGCCCAGACCACCGGCACCATTCTCGGCACTGTCAGCGATGCCACCGGCGCAGCCATCGCCGGCGCCAGGATCACGGCGACCAATCTCGACACCAATGTCGCCAGAAAGAACTCGAGCGCGCAGGACGGCAGCTATTCGCTGACGTTTCTGCCGCTGGGGACCTATCGTGTCGAAGTGGATGCCTCCGGCTTTAAGAAGTTCGAACAGACCGGAATCATCCTGGACGTGAACCGCAACGCGCGCGTCGACGCCACTCTTCAACTTGGGTCGATCACCGAAACCGTCGAGGTGAAGTCCGACGCCGCGCTGGTCGAAACCACCCGCCCGGCGCTCGGTTTGACCGTGGAAAACGAGGATATCGAAAATCTGCCGCTGGTGAACCGCGACGTCTACAGCCTGCTGTTGCTCACGCCTGGCGTCGATACCACGGGCCAGGCGTCGGATAGCTTCGGCGCTCCCATGCAGGTGACGCTCCTCAACGGTTCGCCCAACTCGGGCATCGGATCGGTGAATTACAGTCTGGATGGCGGCAGCAATATGAACGGCCTGCGAAATACCGGCAATGTCGCTCCCAACCCGGATGCCGTGCTCGAATTCCGCGCCATCACCAACAGCTACTCAGCCGAATACGGCCGGTTCGCCGGCGGTGTAGTGGATATGGTGACCAAGTCGGGCACTAACACGTTGCACGGGTCGCTGTTCGAGTTTCTCCGCAACGACAAGCTGAATGCCAACCGCTATCTGCCGGGACAGTCGATTCTGCGCAAAGACCCGCAGCACCGCAACCAGTTTGGCGGCAGCGTCGGCGATCGCATCATCAAAGACCGGACTTTCTTCTTTTTCAGCTACTCCGGTCTAAGGCAGCGCACCACCGTGTTTTCCAATACCGCCACGCCGTTCACCGCACAGGAGCGCACGGGCGACCTTTCGGCAACCGGTGGCTCGGCGCCCAAAGATCCGCTCAATAATAACGCGCCGTTCCCCGGCAAACTGATTCCGGTCAACCGGTTCGATCCGGTTTCGAAGAAGCTGATCGGTTGCACCACTCCGGTCGGCGTTTCAAGCTCGGTATCTCAGATTTGTATTCCGCTGCCCAACCTTCCGGGCGGCCTCTATGAGGCCCAGATTCCTCACCCCACGGACCAGGACGATACTACGTTGAAGCTCGACCATACCCTCAATGCCAGGCATCAGCTCAGCGGAAGCTGGTTCCGGGTAAGCGGCACCGATCTGATCGGCCTGCTGGGCAATGTGGCATGGGTCACGCGCGACTTTCTCTATCACCAGAACAACATCAATGCCGGCGATACGTGGATGATTTCTCCCTCGAAGGTCAACCAGTTCCACGTGCAGTATCTGCGCAACTTCGGCGGCCGGGTCAACCTGCCGGATTTATCTCTTGGCGACTTGGGATCGAGCTTCACCATTCAAGGCACGCCTTCGCTGCCCCAGATCTCGGTTTCCGGCCGCATCAGTCTTACGAGCGCCATTCCCGGCCCGGTCGCGGGCAGCAACACCTACGAAGTCCGCGACAACCTGCACATCACCAGCGGCAAGCACTCCATCGCGGTCGGCGGGCAGGTGCAGTTGGAGAAGATGGTCCACGACACACTGCTGAACAACTACGGCGTCATGAACTTCGCCACCAACAATCCGCGCGGAACCGGCAATACCACGGCCGATTTTCTCCTCGGCCTGGTCGCCACAGGCAGCCAGGATTCTCCCAGTCACAAGATCGATAACGGCTGGTATTACGGACTCTTCTTTCAGGACGATTGGCGCATCGCGCCGAGGCTCACCCTGAACCTGGGCGTGCGCTACGACCTGCAAATGCCGATCACCGATCCCCGTAACAAGTTCCTCACCTTCGTTCCCGGAGTGCAGTCCGCGATTGTTCCCAGCGCGCCCGCCGGTCTTCTCTTCCCCGGCGATCGCGGCGTCGGGCGCGGCATCGTTTCAGCCGACAAGAACAACATCAGCCCGCGCATCGGAATCGCTTGGGACCCCACTGGCAGCGGCAAGACCGCTATCCGATCCGCTTTTGGAATTTTTTACGGCAGCATCTCCGGCAACCTGTGGAACAGCTCGTCCGACAACCAGCCGTTCGCCATAAGGCAGTCGTTCCCGGACGTCAAGTCGCTGTCCGATCCTTATGGCGATCTGCCCGGCGGCCTCTCGCCGTTCCCCTACAATTACAGCCCAGCCAACCCACGGTTCTTCAAGCCCGCGTCGGTCTCGGGCATCAGCCTGGATTACACCTCGCCGTACAGTTACCAGATGAATTTTTCGGTACAGCGGCAGGTCGGAAAAGACATGAGTTTTCAAGGCGCTTACGTGAGTACCTTGACCCATCGTATCCCGATCAACATGGATCTCAATTACCCCGTGCTCACCGCTACCGCGACCACCGGCAACGTGGATTCGCGCCGCGCCTATCTGCCCGGCATTCTGAGCGTGGTGGGCATGACTAAGTCGATCCTGAATTCCGCGTATCATGGAGCGCAGTTCACCGGTTCCAAGCGCTTTTCGCACAACTTCTCGGTCAAGGGCTTCTACACGTTCAGCAAAGGCATCGACGTAATCAATACGCAGAACAGCACCACCCAAACGGCAACCGATTGGAACAACATCCTGCTCGATCGCGGCCGGGCCAACAACGACCGCACGCATAGTTTCGTCGTGTCCGGCATCTGGGAGCTGAAGTACTTCGGCGGCGCGCCGCTCTTGGTTCGCGCGCTGGCCGGCGGATGGTCGATCTCCGCCATCAGCACGATGCGCAGTGGCACGCCTTTGACCATCACCAGCGGCGTGGATACCAACCTGGATGGCAACTCCGGCGACCGCGCCAATCTGATCGGAGATCCGTATCTCGATCCTCACCGTTCCCGAAGTGACGTGGTGGCAGCGTGGTTCAATACCAAGGCCTTCGGGCCTGTGCAAAACGGCAATGACGGGACCGCCGGCCGCAACATCCTGGATGGCCCCGGTTTGAAGAACGTGGACATGGGGATCTTTCGCGAGTTCCGCCCGCGCGAGAGGATGCGCCTGATGTTCCGCGGCGAGATGACCAACGCCTTCAACCTGGTCAATCTTGGGAATCCCGGAACCAGCCTCAGTTCTACTTCCACCTTCGGCAAAATCACCACCGGCCAACCCATGCGTCAGGTACAACTTGGTCTGCGGCTTGCTTTTTGAAGTCAGCCCCTCCCTGCTTGTTTCCGGCGCCGGACGAGCTTTGTTGGCATTATCCGAACAACGTTACAACACCGAGATCAGATTGTTCCAATCTGGCGGCACCGTATCGATGTTTGTCTGACATCGTGTACCATAAGGCACCTCCGCAAGCCGCAGAAACCTTTTTCAGTCACGGTCGGCCGCACTTTTTCTTCTCTTCCCCCTCAACAACTTACCGTTCCCGCCGCGCCCCCTGCTCAAACCCCCCTGCTACGGTCGGTGTGGGACAGGCTTCAGCCTGTCCAAGGAGATTCCCCATGGCCACAGCTGCTCAGATCGCCGCCAACCGCGCCAACGCGCTCAAATCCACCGGCCCGCGCACGCCCGAAGGCAAAGCCGCTTCGAGCATGAATGCCCTCAAACACGGCATGGACGCCGCTTCCATCGTCATCCCCGGCGAAGATCCCGCC
>DATJYW010000294.1:0-7240 GCA_035499435.1 Candidatus Acidiferrales bacterium
CAGTTTGCCGACCCCGAAGATCAGATTGCTGGTGTTCGAATCCTGCAGCGTTTCGCCATTCAGACGTAGCGCGATGCGGAGATTGTGCGGGTCCGCGATCTCGTCGGCGGTCACAATCACCGGGCCCATCGGACAGAACGTGTCGAACGTCTTGCCCATCATCCACTGCGTGGTCGCCATCTGGAAATCGCGCGCGCTCACGTCGTTCACGATGGTGTAGCCGAATACGTGGTCGCGCCAACGGTGCTCTGGAATGTGACGGCCGCCCTTGCCGATCACTAGGGCGAATTCGGCTTCGTAATCGGGTTTCACCGAGTTCTTCGGCAGCACGATCGGCGAGCGGTGGCCGGTGACGGACGACGCGTACTTGGAGAACACCGTGGGCACTTCCGGAACCGCCAGTTTGGCCTCCGCCGCATGGTCGCGATAATTCAGGCCGATGCAAATGATCTTCGGCGGACGCGGCACGGGCGCGCGCAGCTTCACCTTGCTCATCTCGACCACTTCCGCCGATTGCGGCGCGTGCACCCAGCGATAGACGCGGTCGAGCGCGTCCCTGCCGCCGGCGATCACGCTCACCAGGTCGGTGAAACCAGCTCCTCGCAGGCCCAGGAGGCCGCCGCCCACTACTACGGCCGGCTCATCATATGTTTCTTGTCGAATGGTCGCAAATCGCACCTGTATCTCCGGAAAACATGGCGTTGTATATTTGAGTTTACCGCCATGAATGCTCCGGATCTGTTCTCCCTGAAGGATCGCGTGGCAGTGATTTTGGGCGGAACCAGCGGCATCGGGCTGGCCATCGCGCGCGGATTCGCGCAGGCCGGCGCCATCACCATCGCCAGCTCGCGCGACCGGGCCAAGGTGGAAGCCGCGGCCCGCAAAATCGAATCCCTGGGCGCGCGCACGCTGCGCATCCTCAGCGACGTGCAGGATCGCGCCAGCCTGCAGCGGCTCTGCGATGAGAGCGTGGCCGCGTTCGGCAGGGTGGATATTCTGGTGGTGACCTCCGGCGCGCACAAGAAAACTCCCTCGGCCGGGCTTTCTGACGAGGACTGGAATCGCGTGGTCGATATCAACCTCAACGGCACTTTTCGCGCGAACCAGATTTTCGGCCGCCAGATGCTCAAGCAGCGAAGCGGATCGATCATCAATACCTGCTCGCTGACCACGTTCGTCAGTTTTTCGGAAGTTACCGCGTATTCCGCTACCAAGGCCGCCGTTCACATGCTCACCAAGAGCCTGGCTTGCGAGTGGGCCACCCACGGAGTGCGCGTCAACGCGATCGCGCCGGGAGTATTCCGGACTCCGCTCAACACCAGCGTGCTCGATATCCCCGAGCGCATGGCGGCAATCATCGCCCGCACTCCCATGTGCAGGGTGGGCCAGGTGGACGAGCTGGTGGGCGCCGCGATCTTCCTGGCCAGCGATGCCGCGGGTTTCATCACCGGCCAGACCATCCCCGTCGATGGCGGGTTCCTGGCAAAGGGAATTTGATTTTGGAAGGCAACCAATGAACGATTCGATCTCAGGGGCAGCCGCAGACTACGACACCGTCGAGCTGCGTGGCGGGCGGCTGCACAAGATTCACCGGTCCGAGGCCCGAGTGCTCGGAGAGGAAGACCGCATGGTGCCGGTCGCAAAGTGTTACTGCCGGTCGCATGACATTATCACCGCGGCCGAGGCCGAGTTGCAGCGACGTCCCACGCTGGTGTTCCCAGCAAAGTTCTTCAAGAACCTGGAAAGCCTGATCGGCAGGGAGCTGGAAGGAAGGATCTATTCGGATAGCGAAGGCCGGCGCGTCAAGTTCTATCTCGACTTGAAAGAACACGCCGGATTTCAACTGGACGAAGGCGATCGAAATCTGCAAAGCCCCTGGTACGACGAAAGCGTTCTGAAGGAATGAGGGGAGGACCCGACTGCGGGTTCAAAACGTAAGGGTACTAGGTGAGAAACCTCCCGGGATCAGGGGAATCCCCGCCTTGAAAGGTGCAAGATGCTTGTGTAGAGTGGACCGAAGGTACTAATCGTACCAAGTCACCGGCTGCTCTCTACGGTCTTGGTTACGGTTACCTCTGTTACGAACGACCGGGGAAGGGGGGTTCAGCGAGAGTCGGACGACACGGCCCCCGCTGTGGGCGAGGGCCGCATCCTGGATACCAGGTGAATGGTACCCACCTACAATGCCATTCTACCAACCTGTCGCCCGGGGTGACTAGATTCCCCACATATTTACAACGAACCGAACCGCACAGGTAAGTGCGTTAGTGGAGGTGTGTCATGAAAGTTGTAAGGATGCTAGGGGGAGTTACCCTGGCGGCATGGATGTGTTTCGCGCAGACGGATCCAGGTCCGCGCGGAGGACCGGCCGGAGCGGGCGGGCCTATAGCCGGCCTCACCGCCGGCGAGAAAGCGTTCTTCCTGAACCAGGCGACGGCAACGTTCGCCGAAGTGGAAGCGGTGGCCGACGGGCTCGGTCCGCGGTTCAATCTCGATTCCTGCGGCGGCTGCCACGCTTTTCCTGCTTTGGGCGGATCCAGTCCGGCGACCAATCCCCAGGTTGCCCGGGCCGCGGCGATGGCGCCCGGCAATGCCGTTCCGTCCTTTCTCAGCGGCAATGGACCGATTCGCGAAGCGCGCTTCGTCAAGAATCCGGATGGCACGCCCGACGGCGGCGTGCACGGCATTTTTACCATTTCGGGCCGGCCCGACAAGCCCTCCGGCTGCTCCATCCAGCAGCCGAATTTCGCTTCCCAGGTACAGAACAACAATGTGATCTTCCGGATCCCGACACCCACTTTCGGCACCGGCCTGATTGAAGCCATCACCGACACCACGATCCGCAACAACGTGGCCAACGACCCGCTTGGGTTGAAGGCTCACCTCGGCATCAGCGGGCGCGTGAATACCAACGGCAACGACGGCACGGTGACACGCTTCGGATGGAAGGCGCAGAACAAGTCGCTCATGATCTTCTCCGGCGAGGCCTATAACGTGGAAATGGGCGTGACCAACGAGAATTTCCCCAACGAGCGCGAGGAAGACCCGCGCTGCGCCACCAATGGCACGCCGGAGAGCGACACCGGCTTCAATGTAGGCAGCACAACTGCTTCCGACATTGTGGCCTTCATGATGTTTATGAAGTGCCTGGATCAGCCGACGCCGGTGGCTTCCTACGGCAACGTCAGCGCGGCCTCGGTCAATAACGGCAAGATCCTGTTCGCCGCGGTCGGATGTGCTTTGTGCCACACGCCGACACTGACTACCGGGACCTCATCTTCAGCGGCGCTGAGCAACGTCAAAGCCAACCTGTACTCCGACCTGGCGTTGCACAGCATGGGCTCCAATCTCGCCGATGGCGTTTCGCAGGGAGGCGCGGGCCCGACCGAGTTCCGAACGGCGCCACTCTGGGGGCTGGGACAGCGCCTGTTCCTGCTTCACGATGGGCGCACCAGCGACCTGATGCAGGCGATCAAAGCGCACGCCAGTTGCAGTCAGGCCCCCACTACTACTTCGTCCGGCTGCACGCCGTCCGAGGCCAACCAAGTGATCGGCCTCTTCAACCTGTTGCCGAACGCGCAGACGCAGGACCTCCTGAACTTCCTTCGATCGTTGTAGGGCTTGGGCGGACGACCGCGTTGGGCCGTCCGCCCCTGCTGGACCGGCTGAAGCCGGTCCCACAGAAGCGGTCCCACGACTCCGGATATAATGCTCCTATGTCTGAAACAGGCGTCCCCCGCCGGGCTTTTCTACGCGGCGCCACGGTGGCCACCGCGATCTCGTATTCGCGTATCCAGGGCGCCAACGACCGCGTCCAGGTTGGCCTGATCGGAGCCGGAGAGCGCGGCCGCTACGACACCGGCAACTTCGTCAAGACCGGCCAGGCGGAAGTGGCTGCCGTCTGCGACATCTACGGCGTGAACATCGATCGCGCCAAACAGGAGTGGCCGAACGCCAAGAGCTTCAACGACCACCGCCAGTTGCTGGAGATGAAAACGATCGACGTGGCGGTGATCGGCGTGCCCGACCATTGGCACGCGGCGATCGCTATCGACGCCCTCAATGCCGGCAAGGACGTGTACGTGGAAAAGCCGCTGACGCTCAGGATCGAAGAGGGCCCGCTGATCGTCAAGGCGGCGCGCGTGAACAACCGCATCTGCCAGGTGGGCATGCAGCAGCGGTCGGGCAAGCACTACATCGAGGCCAAGCAGCAGTACATCGACAGCGGTAAAGTCGGCAAGGTCACGCTTGCCCGCACGTGGTGGCACGGCAACGGTTACCATCTCCGCAAGGCGCCGGCATCGCTCGCCGAACAGCCTTCCAACCTGAACTGGGCGCGTTTTCTCGGCCCGCTCAAGTGGCGCGACTGGGATCCGCAGCAATACTGGAACTGGCGCGCCTATCTGGATTTCGGCGGCGGGCAGGTCACGGACCTGTTCACACATTGGATCGACGTGGTGCACATGTTCCTGGGGCAGGACATCCCGATCTCCGCGCAGGCCGCCGGCGGCGTATACAACTATAAGGACGGGCGCACGGCGCCGGACACGATCAACGTCTTATTGGAATATCCCAAGGACCTCACCGCCACCTTCGAAGCCACCCTGGTTCCCGGCATCACCGGGGAGGGGATCGAGTTCTGCGGGACCGAAGGCAAGCTCTACATCGATCGCGGCCACTACACCTTCACGCCGCGCGGCCGCAACGCGCAGCCGGTGGATGTGCGGGCGTCGAGCAACATCGACATGGACCACGTGCAGAACTTCCTGGATTGCGTGAAGAGCCGCAAGCGGCCCAATGGCGATGTGCTCATCGGCCACCGCTCCGCCCAGGCCAGCCATCTGGGCAACATCTCGTACATGCAGAAGCGGCGCATCGACTTCGACCCCATCCGCGAGGAGATTCTGCCCTTCTAAGCGGGCCTACATAGCCTGGAAACCCGGACCGCGGAGCGCCCTGCCGGGCTTGGCGCCGGTGTGGACGCCATCCTTCATCACCACCGTGCCGTTGACGATGACCCAACGGATGCCGGAGGGCAATTGGTGCGGCTGCTCGTAGGTGGCACGGTCGGCGATGGTGGCGGCGTCGAACACGACGACGTCGGCGAACATGCCGGTTTGCAGCAGTCCGCGGTCGGGGATGGAGAGGCGGCGGGCGGTGGCGGAGGTCATCTTGCGAACGGCTTCCTCGAGCGGCATCACGTTCTTCTCGCGGACGAATTCGCCGAGGATGCGCGGGAAGGTGCCGTAGGAGCGCGGGTGGGCGAGCTCGCGCGCGTTTTCGGGGTTGACGCCGACGCTGTCGGTGCCGATTTTGATCCACGGCTGCTTCAACTGTAGTGAGAGATTGTCCTCATTCATGAGGAAGTAGATGGTATCGACGCGGCGATGCTCGGTGAGCACGAGGTCCATGGCGGCGTCGCGCCAGTCTTTATTTTGGGCGCGCGCGATCTCGCTGAGGCGGCGGCCGGCGAACTCGTGGTTTTCGGGCTTGTTGAGGGCGACGATCAGGATGTTTTCGGGGCCGGCGAGCTGGCCCATGTTCTCCCACTCGGTGAAGGGCTCGGCCATTTCGGCGCGGATTTTGGCGCGGATGGCTGGGTCGGCGAGGTTGTCGAAGAGCTTGCCGTCGGCGGCGGTCCACGGCGGGAAGCAGGCGGTGAGGCCGGTGGCGCCGGCGGTGTAGGGGTACATGTCGGCGCCGACGTCCTGGCCGGCGCGGCGCGTCTCGGCGATCAGGTTGATGGCTTCGGGCATCTTGCTCCAGTTGCGCTTGCCGGCGGCCTTGAGGTGGTAGATTTCGACCGGCACTCCGGCCTCGCGGCCGATCTGGATGGCTTCGCGGATGCTTTCGATCAGGTGGTCGGCCTCGCTGCGCATGTGGGTGATGTAGATGCCGCCGAAGGGCGCCATGGCCTTGGCGATGCCGGCCAGCTCGCGGGTGTTGGCGTAATTGCCGGGCGGGTAGATGAGGGCAGAGCCGATGCCGAAGGCGCCGTCGAGCATGGCGTTGCGGACCACGGTCTGCATCTGTTCCAACTCGGAGGCATTGGCCTCGCCCTGGCGCATACCCATCACGTACTGGCGCACGGTAGCGGCGCCGAGGAACGAACCGAAATTGAGGCTGGCGCCGTGGTCCTGCATGGCGCGCAGCCAGGCGTCGAAGCCGTGCGGGCCTTCGAAGCGCGGGGCCGAGCCGGCGCGTCCCAGGCTTTCCTGCGAGGCCAAGGTCTTGTCGTTGGTGGGGGCGGCGGTCCAGCCTTCGCCCATGATTTCGGTGGTGATGCCCTGGGCGACGTGGCTGACAACGCGGCCGTCGCCGGCGAGCAGCGGCATCTGGGAAGCTCCCTGGATATCGATGAAGCCCGGGGCGACGACGAGGCCGCGGGCATCGATGCGGTCACGGGCGGGCGCGTCTTTGAGCGCGCCGGCGGGAGCGATGCGCGCGATGCGGTCGGCGCGGATGGCAAGGTCGCCGTAGAACCAGGAGTTGCCAGTGCCGTCGACGATACGGCCGTTGAGGATGAGCAGGTCGTAGGCAGGTTCCTGGGCGTTGAGAAGGAGGGAGGCGGCGAACAGAATCAGACAGCGCATTGGAAAGACGATAGCACGCGCACGGGTCACTCGCTGCGCAGGGCGAGCAGGGGGTCTCCGGTGGCGGCGTGCCATGCGGGACGGGCGCTGGCGGCGGCGCCGATGGCGACGACTACGGCCGCGGCCCCGGCAAAGGTCATGGGATCGGTGGCGCCGACCTCGTAGAGCAGGCTGGCAAGCAGGCGAGTCAGCATCAGGGCGGCGGCCATGCTCACCGCGAGCCCGGCCGCGAGTGGGATCAAGGCGTCGCGCAGGATCAGGGCCATCACGGCCCGCGGGCTCGCGCCCAGCGCAACGCGGATGCCCACTTCGCGCGCGCGCAGTCCGGCCGTGTATGCCACCACGGCGTAGACTCCGGCCGCGGTCAGGAGCAGAGCGAGGCCGCCCAGGATCGAGAATACCCATGCCGAAAAGCGGGGCCGCCAGATGGAATCGTTGATCACATCATCCAGGGTGGCGATCCGGATTACAGGCTGGTTCGGGTCCACCGCCCAGATCTCCTTGCGAAGCGTGGAGGCGAGCGCGCGCGGATCGCCGGACGTGCGCGCGATCACGCTCGACATGAACGCGGCGAAGATGTACTGCTGGTAGGGCAGGTAGATTTCGCCCTTCACCGGCTGATCGTAGTACAACTGCCAGGAGTTCTT
>DATJYW010000295.1:0-6032 GCA_035499435.1 Candidatus Acidiferrales bacterium
TCGGCGTCGGCGGCCACCTTCTGCGTGCTGAAATAGGCGTAGGGCACTTTGAGGCGGTCGAACTCCAGCCGCCACCAGCCTTCCGCCTGCGTGTTCTGCCAGGTGTGCATGAAAGCAATGCGCGCGGCGCGCAGCGGATGCCTCTTCACGGCAGGCTCGGCCTCCACGGCGTACGCCTGGACGCCAAGCTCTGCTCCGGCCTTGCGAAGCTCGTCCGCGGAAACGCCGCGGAAAATAAAAGACCCGCGGTTGAACTTCTTGCCGGCGGCTTCGAACGGCTCTTCGGCTGCGTCGAAGGAGGCGTTCGGGAATCGGTACCGCAACGTGACCAGCGCGCCGTCGGAATTGTGATTGATGAGGAAGATGCTGCCCACGCCGTCGACGCCGCCCGGCGCCTGCAATTGACCTTTGACAGCGGTCATGGGCGCATCGAGCACCTTCAGGTCTGTCACCCGCGCCACCTGCACGTTGCCCAGCTCGCCGAAGGTCCAGCCGGTATCGTCGTAGATGCTCTTTTGCGGATCGTTCGCCGCCCAGTATTGGTAATCCAGCAGCGTGTCGGCGATGCGGCTGTAGGGCTGGTCCATGCGCAGAATGAACGTGCCTGCCGGGAAGGTGCGCGGTTCGGGCTTGGGTTTCTCGGGCTTCTTTTCTGCGGCGACGCCGTCACTTCCGCCATCGCTGCCGTCGGTCGAAGTCGGTGCACCGCCCCTGCCGCCGCGGCCGCCCCGCCCCGGGGCCTTCTTCGGCGGCATCATCACAGTGAAAGCCTCGGTGGCGCGCGAGATTTCGCAACCCTGATCCTGCAGCATCCGGAGCAGGTCGGCCTGCGCGCCGGGCCGCGTCTCTTCGGCCGTGAACACATACGCAGCCGGACCCTCGGTCTTCGGCTTCTGAATGGAGCGCTTCGCCTTGAAATAGAAGTTGCGGAGGAACAGCTTGTTATTTGCGGCGAAGTAAGCCAGTCCCGTCAGCACGCCCGTCTGCTCGTAGTTATTGTTATTCCGCTGCGACCACTTGGCCTTCGGCAGCGGCGGATTCTGTTTGAACCACGTGCGCGCGTATTCGTTGGGCCGCAACTGGCGCTCTTCCGTATCCGCGCCGCCGTTGCCGAACGTCTCGTACAGCCGGCTGATCCCGTTGTGCATGGCCGCGATGAACATCAGGTAGCTCGGCGACCAGGTATCGAACGTGCCGTGCGTGAATACGCCCGGCATGCCGAACTTGGTCATCTCGGAAACATTGTTCCAGCCCATCATCTGCCATTCGTCCGCCAGAATCGGGTCGATCCAGGCATTGTACGGGCCATCGCCTACGGTGTTGTCGTAGAGATACGGAACGGATTCATGCAGGTCGTGCAGCACCTGCGCCTTCCATCCCACGAAGGTGTTCAGCACATTGCGCGTGAGCTGCAACGTCAGTCCCATCGAGTCGCGGTTGTTATCGTGCGCTACATAGTGGCCCCAGTAGACCAGGCTGGGCCACTGCTGCCCGGGATGCGCCAGGTGCCAGCGGTAGATATCCACCATGCGATCGCGCCCGTCCACCTCCACGATCGGCGTGATCAGCGTGATCACGTTCTCGCGGATCGTCTTGACATATGCGCTCTCGTCCACTGCCAGCCGGTAGGCCAGCTCCATCAGCGCCGTGGGCGCGCCGGTCTCGGGCGAATGAATTGTGCCGGTGATGTAGTAAATCGGGGTCGAAGCCGCTACCAGCTTCTCGGCTTCGGCGTCGTCCAGCTTGATGGTGCGCGGATCGGCGAGCTTGGCCAGGCGCACGCGATTCTCGTCGATTCCGGCGATCAGCTTCTCCGACGCCACCGCCACCGCGATCATCTCACGCCCTTCTTCGGTCTTGCCGATACTGAAGACCTTGACGCGAGGGCTGGCCTTCTCCAGCATGCGCATGTACCTATAGACGTCGGTCGAGTACGGCAGGATATTGGGCGCGCCCGCGATGTCGCCGAGCACCACCTTTGGGGTCGGGACCGTCTTGGAGGCCGGCAGGTAGTCGGTCAGCGGAGAATTGAAAAACGGCTCGGTCGTATATTCGCGGATCTTCTTCGTGTACTCTTCGTCCACCGCCTGGCCGGCATCACGCCCCGGCTTCAGGAGGATGGTAGCACTGGGCTGGGCGAACAGTGGCGCAGAGAGGCACACCAGGGCGAGACAGCTACGTAGGGTCATGCTGAGAAATATACCGCAATGGCGCGCGCTCGCGGGTCTATTCTTAGAGTTGCGTGACGAAAGAGCGGCAGAAGCAACTGGCAACTATCGCCGTACTCGCCTTGGCCGCGGGCGCCGCTCTCACCGGCAAAAACGGTTGGCGCCTGCCCCGCTTCGACACCCCCGTGCCGTCCGCTTCGAAGCCGGCGCCCGGCCCGCAGGATGCGATCTATGCCATGCTCGACGCGGCCCGGAAAGGCGACGTGAAAGCCTACCTCGCCTGTTATTCGGGCCCGATGCGGACCACGCTGGAAGCTTCCGTTAGGGAGTCGACGCCTGAAGCCTTCGCGAAATACCTACGCGATTCCAATGCGGCGGTCAAAGGCGTCGCCCTGAACGAGCCCGAGAAGCTGAGCGATCGCGAAGTCAAAGTCCGCGTCGAGTACGTCTACCAGGACCGCAACGAGGCCCAGACCATTTACCTCGAAAAGGGTGCGGACTGGAAAATCACCCGCGTCGATGGCGCCGAGCGCGTGAAAACTTTGGTGCCTTACGGAACTCCGGTGCGTTAACGGTGTGATATTCTGCCCGTGATCCGCATCAGGAGGCGACCATGAGCCGCATCGGCTTGTTGTGTCTGCTTGTTATCGGCGCATCCGCGAGCGCCCAGACCCCGGTCAGCGTGCGTATTCTGGTCGGCACCACGGACACTGAACCCACCCGTTGGGACGGCAGCGTCCAGGTTCAAGGAGGCAGCCTCGTCTCCATCGAGCCATGGCGCTTCGAAGGCAGCGATGCCGTCTCCGGCGGCCGCTGGCAAGTTTCGACCCATCCGATCCGCCGGTTCGCCGGCGCCGCCGCTGCCCGCGGAGCGGCTGCACCGCCGGTGGTGGCCAACGGGATCGTGGTCAACCTGGCCAGCGTCGCCGCCCCGCGCCTGCGCGTTTCCACTACGCAGGGTGACTTCGAGCTCCCGCTCGACGAGATCCCGTATGGCCGGTCCGCAAGCAGGCTGAACGGCCGCGTCTTTGCCGACCGCATTCCGCCGGCGATGCGAGTCACGGCATCGCCGGAAGAAGAAGACTTCCCCTCCGCCGTGGCCGACCGCGACGGCAACGTGTGGATGGCCTACGTGGTCTTCCATCACAGCCCGAATCATGAGCGCCTCCGGGCTCCGCGCACCGTGCCCTTTGAGAATTTCGAGCCGTTGAAGCAGCCCACCGGCGGCGACCAGATCATGGTGCGCAAACGTTCCGGCGGCACACTGGGCCCGCCGATCCAGGTCACCAACGCCGGCCTGGACGCCTACCGGACCGCAATCGCCATCGACGGCAAACAGCGCGTCTGGGTCTTCTGGTCGCAGAACGACCGCAACAACTTCGACATCCACGCGCGCGTGATCGTCAACGGACGGCCCGGCGCTGCGGTTCAGATTTCGAAAGATCCCGGCTCCGATATCGACCCCGTTGCCGCCACCGATTCCGCGGGCAACGTGTGGGTAGCCTGGCAGGGCTGGCGTAACGGACGCGGCGCCATCTACTCCGCCACGCAGAACGGCGACCGGTTCAGCGCCCCTGTGGCTGTCTCGCAGTCATCTGCCAACGAGTGGAACCCCGCCATCGCCGCGGCCAAAGACGGCCGTGTGACCGTCGCCTGGGATTCGTACCGCAACGGCAACTACGACGTCTACACGCGAACTTCGACGCGCGAGAGGCAATGGTCCGCCGAGATACCAGTGGCCGCGACGGCACGCTACGAGGCTTACCCTTCGATTGCGTACGATCCCGGCGGCCGCCTGTGGGTGGCCTACGAGGAAGGCGGGCGCTCGTGGGGCAAGGATTTCGGCGCCTACGATACCTCGGGCCTCGCGCTCTATCAGGGGCGAGTCATCCGGCTGGTCGCAATCGAACCCGGCGGGGCGCGCGTCGAAACGCAGGCCGATCTCGGAGCGGTGCTGCCCGGAGTGCCCAACGCCAAAGTCGATCGCCCGGGCGTACAGAGCAGCGCGGAGAACTTCGATCCCGACACCGCGCGTGCCGGAAAGCGTGGTCCCGCGCAAGCGGCAGCGAATGCCCAGAGCGCGCGCAACAACTATCCGCGATTAGCCATCGACGCCGCAGGCCGGATCTGGCTCGCCTACCGCAGCGCCTACCCTGTCTGGTGGGATCCGATCGGGACCGTCTGGACCGAGCACATCACGTCCTTCGATGGCTCGAATTGGACCCCGTCCATCTACCTGCACCACACCGACAACCTCCTCGACAACCGGCCCGCCTTAGTTCCTACCAGGGCCGGCACGCTCGTGGTGGTCGATTCGTCCGATAACCGGCGCACGTTCCAACCCGCGGCGCAGGGCCGTCGCGGCGCGGTGAATGAGGAAACCGGCATCGAGATCTACAACGACGACATCTGGACCTCCGAGATCTCGCTCAGCGGGCCTATCCGGCCCATGGCAGTAAAGCCCGCGCCGGCAGCGCAGGAGTCCGCCACCGTTTCTCCAGTGGAATCGGCGGCCATCAAGCGATTGCGCGATTTCCGCTCGGGGAGCTACCAGACGGTTCGCGGAGAGTTTCACCGCCACAGCGAGATCTCCATGGATGGCGGAGGCGACGGCTCCATCCTCGACCAGTGGCGCTACATCCTGGATGCCGGCGCCCTCGATTGGGTCGGCTGCTGCGATCACGACAACGGCAACCTGCGCGAATACACCTGGTGGCTGGAGCAGAAGCTGACCGAGATTTTCTACACGCCGGGCGTGTTCGTACCCATGTTCAGCTACGAGCGCAGCGTGGTCTATCCGGAAGGGCACCGAAATGTGATCTTCGCGCAGCGTGGCATCCGCCCGCTCCCGCGTCTCCCCATCTCCGCGCAGGATGCTCCGGGCCACGCGCCGGACACCCAGATGCTCTATGCCTACCTGAAACATTTCAACGGAATCGTAGCGTCCCACACGAGCGCTACCAACATGGGGACGGACTGGCGCGACAATGACCCCACCGTGGAACCGGTGGTCGAGATTTACCAGGGCGACCGGCAGAACTACGAAATGGCGGATGCGCCGCGCGCCCCTTCGGAGAACGATTCCATCGGAGGATGGCGGCCCAAGGGCTTCGTCAACCTGGCGCTCGAAAGAGGCTACGTCCTCGGCTTCGAAGCCAGCTCCGATCACATCTCCACGCACATCAGCTACGGCATCCTCTACGTCAGGGAGCGCACCCGCGAGGCCGTGCTCGATGCTCTGAAGCAGCGCCACGTCTACGCCGCCACCGACAACATCCTCGCTGACGTTCGCAGCGGCGCCCACATGATGGGCGACGCGTTCACCAGCGCGTCGGCGCCCGCCCTGCAGGTCAAACTTACCGGCACCGCAAAATTTGCCAAGGTGCAAGTGATCAAGGATAATGCCTACGTTTACTCGACGCAGCCCAATTCGACAGAGGTCCAGTTCTCGTGGGTAGACAATTCGCCGGCAGCAGGGAAGACCAGCTACTACTACGTGCGCGGCGAGCAGGAAGACGGGCAGATCGTATGGGTGTCTCCGATGTGGATCACCTACCGCCCGAATTAACAGCCGATGGATGAGGATCGCCAGGAACGAGTCCGGTATTACACGTTTGCGGCCTTCGTCGGTGTCCTCCTGCTGTTGAACTGGCTCGGGATCTTCCGCACGGTTTTCGGAATCGATACCGCGATCCCGATTACTCTCCTCGCCGGATATAAGACCTTCTACAACGCCATCTCGGCGCTGATGGAAAAGCGCATCTCCGCGGACATCGCGCTGTGCATCGCGGTGATCGCAGCGCTATCGGTTGGCCAGTACCTGGCCGCGGCCGAGGCCATGTTCATCGTGCTGGTGGGCGAGGG
>DATJYW010000296.1:0-5918 GCA_035499435.1 Candidatus Acidiferrales bacterium
GATGAGCAGGTGGGGCGTTGCCCGCCATGCCTTGCCCCGGAAGCCCCCCGCCGTTCTTTCAAACCAGGTCGCGCTCATTTTCCCGCGGTGGTTGCGGCAGGTGCTCGCGCAGTATGGCGTCCAGGGTGTTGGCCGCGTCCACCAGTCGGTCCGTGATTTCCACGAGCGGCATCGCTTCGGTAGTCGCTTCGCCGCGCAAGGCGACTTGCAGCGGGCGGAGAGCCGGAATGGGTGGCGGCCGCTGCCGGCGTCGGAGCGCGTCCGCCAACTGGCCCATCGTCATATCGATCGCTGCGCGGAAAACGTCCACGCGTTTGGCGATGTTGCCGGTCGCGTCCATCCGAACGCGGGGGCGCTCCCGCGAGACGGCGAGCGCGTGCAGCGCAAGCTCCGCGAGCGCCAGACGTGCCACGGCCGCGATCAGGGTTTGGGCGACTCCAGGAGTAAGCGTCGCGTGCGCCGGTTCGGCCAACAGCCGCATCGTGGCGGCCTCGGCGTCGCTGCGCGTGCGCCGGGCGTCGGCCTGGCGGGCGCGCAGCCGGGCCGCATCCACGCTGCGCGGATAAACCAGTTCGCGCAGGAGGGCCGTCAAATAGTCGCGATGGGCCTCAAGGAGCCGGGCAAATTTCTCCTGCGCCGTCGCACCCTCCCACGTCGGCCAGGTCAGATAGGCGGCGAGCGCCAGCACCGCCCCGATGGAGGTGTCGAGGAGCCGGGCTTCCGTCGTGTGGATGGCGGGAATGCCGAGCAGGTCGAGCAGCACCACGATGTACGCGGTGAGGAATACGGAAAAAAGCAGGTAGCTCAAATCGAACAGAGCGTACGCTGCCGCGATGCAAACGCCTGCCGCCGCCACCAGCCAGCCTTGACCCAGGGAAGCGAGCAGGGCAGCTGCCAGGCCGAGGCCAACTCCGAACATGGTGCCCACGACGCGGTGAACACCACGGTAGAGCGTCGAGCCGTAGTCCGGCTTGAGCACGATGAAAACCGTCAGGGTCACCCACCGTCCCTGGTAGAGGCCGGTCGCAAGAACGAACAATTCAGCCAGCGCCGTTGCGGCCGCCAGCCGCAGGGCATGGCGGCCCGGTTCACTGGCGGGGGTGATGTTGGCCCGCAACGTCGCGATGGCCGAGACCAGTCCGCCGTGGCTGGGCCGCAAGGCGCGAACGGTTCTCGCGCCCTCCGAAGCGGGTGGCTCGGACACCGCCTCGAGGCGGGCGACGATGCGCGCGACCCCTCGTAATTGACCGAGCAGCGCCTCGCCCGCCCAGCGCCAGGTGGCCTCCGGGGCAATCGTGAGTTGCGCGCAACCGCTGAGCTTGCGAACCAAGGCGGCCCGCTTGGGGCGGGCGGCCACGAGCGCATCGGCGATGAGGTTCAGGGTGATCGCGGCGTCGGCCGCGAGACGGCCAAAGGTTCGCTCGGTGCCGGTGGGCTCGCCGTCGGGCCGCACCGCGAGGGCGGCCAGCGACGCGCGAATGCGTTCGGCTTCCTCGAGCAGGTCGGTGAACTCCAGCCGCGTGGCGCCGGAGAGAAGCGGGTTGGGATCTTCGAGCGCCGTGTCCGCGGGGAAGGCGAGCGGCGGTGGCGGCCCGGAACCGCCGGCCGCCAAACCGGAGGCGTAACCGGCCAGCGCGCGAAAGGACGCCGCGAGCGTCGTCCGTTCGCGGAAGCCCGCACGCCAAGTCCAGGAAGTGACGACGAGGACGGCCTGAAACAGACCGCCGGCCAGCGCAAACCCGGCGCGCAACGCCGCCTCCCGTGGGGCGAGCGGAAGCCCGATCGCGATCAGCAGGGCCACCGCCCACTGGAGCACGGCCACGTTGGCCCGCTGGCCCAGGCAGACGGCCAGTCCGATCAAATAGCCCCAGACCGCCACGACGGGCACCAGCAACCAGGGCGCACCGGTGAACAGCGTCGCGCCGACGAAAGTGGACACCGCCATGCCCAGACTGGCCACCACCACCACCCACACGCGACTGCGCGTCTCGCCCTGGAACGACGCGAAGCCGGCGGGCATCGCGCCCAAGGCGGCATAGGCGCCGTAGTCGAGATGACCGCCGACCCAACCGAGCGCCAGGGGTATGACCACGCCGAGCGCCGTCCGGGCCGCGCGCCAGGGCGCCAGATCGCCCCAGCGAATCGGCCCGATTTGCGCGAGCTTTCTCCACGCGACGGGTGTGCTCATCCTCCTCGGTTACCGGAGCAGATTCGTTTTTGCCAGGTCGAGAATCCTCGTGCCGCGCCCGTCCAAAACCGCCTTGAGCATATAGAGGCTGAAGCCGATCATTTGATCCTTGGTGATGGTCGGCGGCATCGAGAGTTCCTGGCGATTGACCAGGACTTCGACCAGCGCCGGGCCGTCGTGCTGGAATGCTTGCAGCAGCATCGGTCGCACCTGCTCCGGAGTTTCCGCCTTCAAGCCCAGCACCCCGGCGGCCTCGGCCATCTTCGCGAAATCGGGATTCTCCAGGTCGGTGGCGAACTCTAGGATGCCGGCGGCCTTCATTTCGAGTTCGATGAAGCCGAGCGAGCTGTTGTTGAACACGACCATCTTCACCGGCAGGCGCAGTTGCCGCAGCGTGAGCAAATCGCCCATCAACATGGCGATGCCGCCATCGCCGGATAGCGTCACGACCTGCCGGTGCGGATGCGAAACTTGCACGCCGATCGCCTGCGGCAGGGCATTGGCCATCGAGCCGTGGCTGAACGAACCGAGCAATCGCCGCCGGCCGTTCATCGTGAGATAACGGGCGGCCCAGATCGTCGGCGTGCCCACGTCACAGGAGAAGATCGCGTCCGACGCCGCCACTTCGTCGAGCATGCGGGCGACGTATTGCGGATGAACCGGATTGCGTCCGGGCTCACCCGTCGCCAGGTCGTCGAGTCCTTGGCGCGCCGACTGATAGTGTTTGGTCGAATCGTCCAGATGAGTGCGGTCCGTCTTCGGCGTGAGCGCAGGCCGCAACGCCTCGAGCGTGGCCTTGACGTCACCCACGAGGCCGAGGTCAACGCGCGTCCGGCGGCCGATCTGTTCGCCACGGATGTCCACTTGAATGATCGTGGCGTGCTCGGGATAAAACTGTTGGTAGGGAAAGTCCGTGCCCAGCATGAGCAGCGCGTCGCATTTCATCATTGCGTGATAACCGGAGGAAAATCCGAGCAACCCGGTCATGCCGACGTCGAACGGGTTGTCGTATTCGATGAATTCCTTGCCGCGCAGGGCGTGAACCACCGGCGCTTTCAACGCGTCGGCCACCGCCACCAGTTCGTCATGCGCGCCCGCGCAACCGGCGCCGCCCAGAATGGTCACGCGGCGCGCCTGGTTGAGGAGGCCGGCGAGGCGGACAATTTCTTCGTCCGACGGACGAACGACCGGTTTGGCTTGAGCGAAATGGAGCCGCGGCTGGCGGTCGGAGGACGCGGCGCGCAAGGCCACATTGCCGGGCAGCACGACCACGGACACGCCGCGCCTGGCGATGGCGGTCTGAATCGCGATTTCCAAGACCCGCGGCATTTGCTCCGGCTGGGAGATCAGTTCGCAATAGTGGCTGCATTCGCGGAAAAGACTCTCCGGCCGCGTCTCCTGGAAATAACTGCTGCCGATTTCCTGGCTTGGGATGTGCGCCGCAATCGCCAGCACCGGCACGCGGCTGCGATGGCAGTCGTAAAGGCCGTTGATCAGATGCAGGTTGCCCGGCCCGCAGCTTCCGGCGCAAACGGCGAGCTGTTCCGTCAGATGCGCTTCGGCGCCGGCGGCGAACGCGGCGGTTTCCTCGTGGCGCACGGGAACCCACCGGATGTTGTCGCGCGTGCGGATCGAGTCGGTGATGCCGTTGAGGGAATCACCCGCCAGCCCATAGACTTGTTTTACGCCCGCTGCCACCAGCGTGTCCACGAGCACATCAGCCACTCTTTTGCCGTTCATGGTTTCCCTTTCTTTTGGGGTTCGCTCTGCGGTAGGGAAGATAGCGCGGTTCCCAGATGCAGGCGCGGATGCGCTCCCGCAAGACCGCCTCGTCGCACGGCGCCGCGCCCTCGGCCTGCGCCTGACGGGCAACGGCGGTGGCGACGGCCACGGACGCGGACCGGAGCAGATCCACCGGCGGCAAAAGCGGCGCCGTCTGGTCCGCCGCGGCCGGCGACAGTCCGGCCAGCGCCCTGGCGGCGGCCATGAACATCGTGTCGGTCACGCGCCGCGCACCGGACGCGATGACGCCCAGGCCCACGCCGGGAAAGATGTAGGAGTTGTTGGTCTGGTCGATTTTCACCTGCCGGCCGTTCCACGATACCGGCGGAAACGGACTGCCGGTGCCGAGGAGTGCGCGGCCCTCGGTCCACGACAGGATTTGCTCCGCAGTGGCTTCGCTGCGGGACGTGGGATTTGAGAGCGGGAAAATGACGGGACGCGCGACGTTCCGCGCCATCGCACGGATCACCGCCTCGGTAAAGGCGCCACCCTGGCCGGAAACGCCGATCAACACGGTGGGCTTGGCGTTCTCCACGACGTCGAGCAGGGAAATCTCGGCCGGCGCCTGAAGCTTCCACGCCGCGACGGCTTCGCGTGGCTGCACGAACGGTTGCTGCGCCGTCGTGATGCCCGGCATGCCTTCAACCAGCAAACCCTGCCGATCGACCGCATAGAAACGGCGGCGCGCCTCGGTCTCGTCCGTGCCGGCGTCCAGCATCGCCTGCCGCAGGAGCGACGCGATGCCACAGCCGGCCGAGCCCGCGCCCAGGAAAACGATCCGCTGCTCAGTCAGGTTCACCCCGGTCACTTTGACGGCCGCCAACAGCGTGCCGGTGGCGACGGCGGCGGTGCCTTGAATGTCGTCGTTGAACGTGCACAAACGGTCGCGATAGCGCGCGAGCAGACGGCCGGCGTTGGTCCCGGCGAAATCCTCCCATTGCAGCAGCACCTTCGGCCAGCGCGCCGCGACGGCGGTGACGAACGCCTCGATGAAGTCGTCATACTCCGAGCCGGTCACGCGCTCGTGCCGCCAGCCAATGTAGAGCGGATCCGCCAGGCGCTCCGGATTGTTCGTGCCGACGTCGAGCAGGATCGGCAGCGTGTCATCCGGATGAATCCCCGCGCAGGCGGTGTACAGCGAGAGCTTACCGATGGGAATGCCCATGCCGCCGGCGCCTTGATCGCCCAGACCGAGGATGCGTTCGCCGTCGCTCACGACGATGACGCGAACTTGGTCGAACCGCGGATCGGCAAGGATTTCGCGGATGCGCTGTTTGTTGGGGTGGCTTAGAAAAAGTCCGCGCGGCTTACGCCAGATCTCGCTGAAACGCTGGCAGCCTTCACCGACCGTCGGCGTGTAAACCAACGGCAGCAATTCCTCCAGATGGCCCGCGAGCAGCGCGTGGAACAGCGTTTCGTTCGTGTCCTGCAACTCGCGGAGCAAGGCGTAGCGCTCGAAGTTGGTCGTGAGTGCGCGCAGGACTTTCAGGCGCCGCGCCATCTGTTCCTCCAGCGTGCCGACGTGCGGGGGCAGCAGTCCGTGCAGATGGAACTGGTCTCGCTCGGCTTCGGTGAACGCCGTTCCCTTGTTCAGCGTGGGGCGATTGAGCAGGTCAATCCCGGTGAGTTCCATTTCGACCACCGGTGCCTCGTGCGGGGTGGCGACTTCCGTGCCTTTTCCGGCTTTGGCTTGGGGATTCATCTTGGGGCCGGCAGCCAGCCGCCGTTCTGGGTTCCGATAGAGATATTGAGGTCGGCGGATTCCTCAAACGGCCAGGGCCAATTGTGAACCAAGGGCGTCAGGCCCGCCCACCCGCCGGCGCGAACAACCGTCCCGGGCGGAAATCACCCCTGATATTCGCCCGCTGGGTATCGGGCCCGAGCGCCCGAGTGGATCTTGCTCGCCATCATTCGCCACACCACTCCTCGGCCGCTGCTTCGGTGCTGC
>DATJYW010000297.1:0-6956 GCA_035499435.1 Candidatus Acidiferrales bacterium
GTCCGGGCGAAGAATACGCTCTACATGAACTACCTGCCCATGGCTGCCAATGCCGGCGCCACTATCTTCACCCAGACCAAGGTCGAGTGGCTCGAGAAGCGTCCCGATGGCTGGCGGATCCACGGAAAGCACGTCGATGACAGCGGAGGCCACTCCTTCACGCTGGATGCTCATGAGATCATCCTGTCCGCCGGCTCTCTCAATTCCACCGAGATCCTCCTACGCTCGGAAATGCACGGGCTGAGCGTGTCTCCAGCCCTGGGCACCAAATTCAGCGGCAACGGAGATTTCTTCGGCTTGGCATACAACGGCACGATGGCGACCAACGTCCTCGGCTACGCGGTCGCCGATAAACCCGGTCCCCACGATTCCCCCGAACCGGGACCGAACATCGTGGGTATTGTGCGGTACACCGCCGGCCTGCCCGAAGCGGAGCGTATCTCCGTCGAGGATTTCTCGTTCCCCTTTGCCTCCGTGCAGGCGAGCAAGGCAGTCTTCGGATTGCTCCGCGGCCAGGACACCGTCACCGGCAACGAGCAGGCGCAAAAGGACCGGCTGGGGCGTGACCTCGATCCGCTCGATCCTCTCCATGACCCCGATGGCGCCCTGAACCACACCATGCTCTACCTCGTCATGGGCCATGACAACGCTCGTGGGACCATTCTCTTCGAAGCGCCGTGGACCGAGCCAGATGGGCGCATTCGCATCTCTTGGGATCAGGGTGGCCAGCAGCAGATCTTCACCCGCATGAACGAGGAGCTGCGGCGCCACGCGCGCGCTTTGGAAGCCAGCTTCATCTCCAATCCCACCTGGAGCTTCTTCAAACTCCGGCACCTGATTACCGCGCATCCCCTGGGCGGCTGTCCCATGGGCGACGACTACCTCCAGGGCGCCGTCGATCCGTTCGGCCGTGTCTTCGCCGGCGACGGCAGCGTCCACGACGGCCTGTATGTCACCGACGGCTCGGTGGTACCGAGCGCCCTAGGCGTGAATCCCTTCCTCACTATCTCCGCGCTTACCGAGCGCTTTGTGGCACGGAAGATCCAGCAGCTCTCCGGCAATCCATATCCCCAGCCCGCCGGCCTGGTCAGCATGTCGGCTATCGACCCGCTAGACGTGATCACCTACAACGAAGGCCAGCTCGAAGCTCTCTTCCGCCGCTGTCCGACCATGGGCATCGATACCCTGGTCAACCAGGGCGGTCCCCCTGTCATCGACACAGCCAGTAAGACCATTCGCAATGACACGTGCTGGAAGGGCTACTTCCCAGCCGGCCACGTGCTGAACGCAATGTCCACCGCCATCTTCATCGGGTTCAAGAAGGAGTTTCACAAGCAGGGCGACAAGTACATTGGAGTTACCAGCGACAGCGAGGCGCGCATCAACGCGCGCAACAGCCTGGAAGAGGTCGAGGCCGGCCACGATACCGGTACGCTCGAGCCCGGCAAGTACGTCCTCCTGCGGTACCTCGATCCGCCGTGGCAGGAGTTCTACGACATATTCAAGGTCATCAACGAAGATCTCCTGATCGGCCGCGTATATCTGGGGCCTTATCCGCATGGAGCGCGCCAGTTCACGTTTCCGATGTCCCGGCGGTATGGCTTCAACAACATGAAGGTCGATGACCACGCCGCGCTATTCGCCGCGGGCGAATCGCCAGCCGCGACCGAGCTCGACGGCGTGTGGCGCATGGATGTGATCTCCAATGCCAACCAGGCCGGGGGCATCGCCTATCTGCAATTCCAGAATCTGCCGGACCGTTTTGTCGCGCGCTATGAACTGATGGGCCTGATGGAAGGGCTGGTCACACCGTCATTCCTCAGGGACCATTTCCAATTGAACGATTTCACTCCGTTCCACGACGAGATCCGCACGGTCACCCCTGACTTCATGGTGGGCAAATACATCACAACGCTTCCCGAGGTGGTCAAGCCGGCGGTGAGCAACTCGTCATTCGGCCTTTTCCACACCGAGGCCAGCGGCCAGTTCGGCTTCTACTACATCTTGACCCGAATGAGCGAAGCTGCACTGCCCACGAATTCCCTGCTCCGCCCGTTCCTCGACGCGCAACTGCCCGACGGCATCGGCCTGACCTTCGACGAGGAAATGGTCGGTTGGTTCTTCCCGGGCGCAAGCACCCCCAATCCCGGGCGGGCGGGAGACCTCACCATCGCCAACCGCATCCCCGCCTCCGGAACACCGGACGGCGCCGTCGCCTGCCAGTTCGACGTGCGGATGACCATTCGCGACATCAACGAGTTCGTCGATGGCTACGAGCACGAAGCGCAGCTCAAAGGTACGATCACGTTCGGCAAGTTCGGCGATCAGGCACCGGCCACATTCCCGCTTGACGACTCGAGGAGCACGTTCAACTATCTGCGCGTGAATCCCGCGACCGGTGAAGCCGAAATGCGCTACCACCTCGAATTCGCGGATGCCTCGGGCAGCCGCTACACCCTCGAAGGCGTGAAGTACATGCAGAAGGACGCGGGCGTTCAGCCGATCGCCGACTTGCTGGGCGACTACACTACGCTCTATACTCACGTCTTCCAGGATCAGACGGAAATCGGGATCGGTTACCTGAAATTCCGCACGTTCGAGGATCTTGCCGCAGTCTCGAATCTCGCTGGATTCCTGGCGTCGTTCCAGGTTACCGGCACGGGCGACCCCGTCCTGCAATTGCAGGCGCGCATGCGATTCATCGCTTTCACCGCCCAATTCGTGGAGCGCCAGTACGACCCCTTCGGTCTGCCTCCCACGCGTGTACCATAAGCGCTCAGCCGATCGTGTAGGGCGGCTCGAAGTTGGGCACCCCCGCGTGCCGCCCCGCCATCCACCGCAACACGTACACCTGCTTTGGATCGGTCAACGAATGCGTCAGCGCGTTGGTGGCGACCTCCAGCAGCGCGTGCGCTCCCAGGTCCTTGTAATAGTCGATGTCCGGCTCAACCATCACGCATTCCGTGCCGTCGATCGTCTTCTTGTCATTCTCGTGGAAGGTCAACTGGACGTTCGCCTCACCGAACTGGATCTGCTTCCAGCTTCTGGTAGCCCCGCTATGAAAGAGCGCGGTCCCTACTTCCGGCGAAAACACGCCCTGCGCCGCCGCTTGCGCCACCTGATCGATGAGCGCCGGATCGCACCAGCCGAAGAAGCGGTCCTGCGCCATGGCGTGCGCGGGGTCGTCCCAGATCAGCTCCCGAATATAGTAGAGCGGAGTCTTCACCGGCAGATTGATTTGCGACATCGCTGTGACCAGGTTGAAGTAACACGCCAGAACCGGCGCGCGATTCTCCATCAGTTGTCCGTAACGGTCCGCAGCGGCGGCATCGTCCGTCTCACCGGCGGCGAGCAGAGCGGCATAGTCCGGAAAGTTCTGCTTCAACAGGCTCCAGCTCGCATTGTGAAAGTTGAACCCCCCGTCCTTCTTCAGCAGCATGACGTCGACGATCGCGGGGTTGGCCGGATTTGTTTTCACCGGGAAGAACCCAGCCTGGTCATAGCCTTTGCCGGACGCGATCACGGCGTAGCCGTCGCCGGCATTGCCGAAAAACGGCAGACCTGTGATGTTGATGCTGGGCTCGTCGAAAAATCCGTTGTTCGGCAGGCCGACGTCTTGCTGGTTGCCGTTGCGAACCGTCAGCAAGGTCTCTGTTCCAGGCGCAAGCGGCATTCGGGTGCCCGAGAACAGGTTGACCCTGAGCGTACACGTTTTCAGTTCCAGTGCGGGACTTGCCATGGCCATCCTCCTCGCCGATCATACACCGGAAGAAGTGGGGTGGGCGACCGTTTTTTGGTCGCCCACCCATCTCGAGACCAAGGATATACAATCCTCTCATGACGCGCCTTCTCCCCTTTCTTCTCGCCGCTCCGCTCTTCGCTCAGCCGCTCGATCTCGCCATCAATAACGGTCGCGTGCTAGACCCTGCCACCAACCTCGATGCCGTCCGCCACATCGGCATCCGCGGCGGCAAGATTGCCGAAATCTCCACTGCGCCCCTGACCGCGCGCGGCATCATCGACGCCGCCGGCCTCACCGTCACTCCCGGCTTCATCGATCTCCACTCCCACGGACAGACCGCCGAGAACTACCGCTTCAAGGCCCGCGACGGCGTGACCACCGCGCTCGAGCTCGAGGTCGGCGTCAACCCCGTCGATGCCTGGTATCGCGAACGGCAGGGCCGCGCCCTGATCAACTTCGGCGCCACCAGCGGCGATATCCCGGCGCACATCGCCGTCATGCACGATTCCGGCGCGCTGCTGCCCCGCGACAAGGCCGTCGAGCGCGCCGCCACGGCCGCAGAGTTCCAGCAGGTTCTGGCGCGCATCGCCCGCGGCCTTGACGACGGCGCTCTCGGTATCGGCATGGGCATCGCCTATCTGCCTCACGAATCGCGTGCCGAGGTCTTCGAGATTTTCCAACTCGCCGCGCGCCGCCGTGTCCCGGTCTATGTGCACGTGCGCAGCGGCGGGCCGGTCGAGCCCGGCGCCATCGACGCGCTCCAGGAAGTCATCGCCGACGCCGCGGCCGCCGGCTCCTCGCTGCACGTGGTTCACATCACCAGCGTCTGCCTTCGCGAGGCTCCGCTCTGCCTGGCCATGATCGACGGCGCCCACACCCGCGGCCTCGACGTCACCACCGAAGCTTACCCCTACACCGCGGGAATGACCGACCTCGGCAGCGCCATCTTCAGCCCAGGCTGGCAGCAGCGGCAGGGCGGCATCAGCTTCGGCGACCTGCAATGGGCCGCTACCGGCGAGCGACTCACCGCCGACAGCTTCGAGCGCTACCGCAAGCAGGGCGGCATGGTCGCGGTTCACTCGATCCCGGAGGACGTCGTCCGGCTCGCCATCGGTCATCCGGGCGTCATGATCGCCAGCGACGGCATTCTCAACGAGGGCAAAGGCCACCCGCGCGCCGCCGGAACCTACGCGCGCGTACTCGGCCGCTATGTTCGCGAGCAGCACGCCCTCACCCTCGCGGACGCCATCTCCAGGATGACGCTGCTGCCCGCGCAGCGCCTTGGCCTCGCCAACAAGGGCCGCATCGCCGTGGGCGCCGACGCCGACATCACGGTCTTCGACCCCGGACACGTCATTGACCGCGCCACGTTCGAAAAGCCCGCCCAATACTCCGAAGGCATCCCCTACGTGGTCGTCAACGGCACCGTCGTCGTCGACCGCGGCGAGCTGGTAACTACCGCAATGCCCGGACAGCCGGTGCGGCGTTGATCGCCGCATCCTCCGCCGGGTAGTCGTACTCCGCCGGGTTGATCTGTTGCGGCGGATTCGCCAGCTCCCATTCGATCGTGCGCCCGAGAGCCTCGACCCGCGGCACACGTTCGCGATATCCCAGTTCGCGCCGGATCCGGCTCGAATCCACGGCCCAATGCTGCCGCAGGTTACCGCGCGCCTTTAGGTGGGTCGGCGCGCATTCGTCCTGCAAGACCACAAATCGCCCGCTCCACCCCGCAGCCTCGGCGATCTGACGCCGCCAATCCAGCTCCGTGAAGTTCTCCGGATCGCCCACGTTGTACACTTGCCCGGCGGCACGCGCCTCGGTTGCCCCAAGTGCGATCGCCCAGGCCGCGTCTTCCACATATCCGCGAATCCCGCGCCACTGCGCCGTGCTTTCGTCCAGCACCATCGCGGCGCGGCCGTCATCCACACGCTTCACGATCGGGTAGAAGCGATGCAGCGGGTCGCCGGGACCATAGATCATCGGCAGCCGCAGCACCGTGCCTCCGGCGCTCATCACCACCCGCTCCGCCGGAATCTTGTCATAGTCTTCTTCGAGCCACGGGTACACCGCGCGAACCATCTGGAGCACGTCCGGCGGGTACGGATGCAGCCTGGTGCGCACGGCCGAATCTTCGGTGATCAGCGCCGAGTCTGGCTCGCCCGGCTCCGTGCCCGTGCAGGATACCCGCGGCGCGATACACGTCGCAACTGCTCGGCATGACGATTCGCACCTGGGTGCCCAACCTCGCCACCAGTTCCTCGGCCTGCCGCTGATTCGAAATCAGGAAATCGATCACTACCTCGGGGCGTACCCCGCGCAGCATTTCGGCGTGCCTCTCCAGTTCCCGCCGGTCGCCGGAAATCGAGTCTGCACCGGCAACCGCGCTGGTCCCGCGGTGAAACACCGTCACCTCGTGGCCCATCTCCACCAGGTCCCGTACCGCGAACCTTCCGATGAATCCCGTTCCGCCGATCGACAGGACCTTCACCACGCCCTCCCGCTACCATCATGATATGTCCGATCTCCGGAGCGCCTGGACCACGCTCATCCACGCGGACGATTACGAACGCCACATGGCCGAAGTCGGTCAGCCGCAGGCCAACGCCGCTCTCCTCGCGGAGCTGTTCACATCCCACCCGCCGCCTCCCGGCGCCCCAATCCACTTCGCCGGCGCCGGCACGGGCCAATACTTCGACTACTGGCCTCCCTCCAATCTGGTCGGCTACGACCTCATCTTCACCGACATCAACCCCGCCTACCTCACGCGACTCACCGCACGCCTGCGGGGAATGAAGGCCCTGACCCTGGCCGACGACATCGAAGTACCGGCCGTCACCGGCCCCTTCGATCTCACCATCGTGGTCCTGGTGCTGGAGCACGTCGATTGGCCTCGCGCGGTCGCCGCGCTCTGCCGACGCACCGAGCGAGCATTCGTCGTGATCCAGGAGAACCCGCCCGATCCGCCGGCTCGTGAATTGCCCGGCACCATGTCCATCCTGCGCGAGGCATGCCCGCACCTGGTCGATCGCGTGGAACTGATCGAATGTTTCCGCCGCGAGCAGTTCGAACTCACCCGCACATCCATTCGCGAGGTTCCAGACCGAAAACAGATGGTCGGGTTGGATTTCACACGCCGGCCGTAGCGCTGCGCCGCTCCATCAGCACCACATCGCGCCACCGCCCGTCGCGCTGTCCGATGCGCTCTCGCGTCCCC